>JADJZA010000004.1 GCA_016719385.1 Candidatus Microthrix subdominans
ATGACGTCGATGGCGTCCAGGTAGGCCCGACCCAGCCCCCGCTTGGGGGTGCGAAGGACCCGGGCCCCGCCGGCCAGGGCGATGTGGGGGGTGTCGTCGGTCGAGCTGTCGACGATCAGGATCTCACCGCGCACGCCCGCGTCGGCCAGGCCCTGGTGGCACCACGCGACGAAGGCCTCCATCGTGATCGCCTCGTCGAGGGCGGGGATCACGATCGACACCTCGGGGTCGGTCACGTCGTCGACGGGGATCCACACCTCCAACGCCGGATCGGTTGGGTGGGCTTGCACCGCGCCGGGTCGGTCCAGCCGGGCATCGGTGCTCATCGTCGGTGCCGGATCATGCTGGGGCGGGGGCTCCATCGTGGGTGGGACGTGCCGTGTATCGGCGCGCCGTGTGGGTGAGATGGTGTCAGCCCGGACGCCCGGGTGCCAGTAGCGCCGCCTCCAAGCGGGCGACCCCTTCGGGCGTGCCCACCTCGTCGTAGGGCCGGGTCGTCTCGTGGGCGGCGACGCGGCCGGCCTTCGACCAGGTCTCCATCATGTGGGCCAGGTCGCCTTGGGCGGGCCCATCGACGTCGAGCAGCGACGACGACAGGACGCTGATCCCGTAGTCGATGTGGGTGGCGCCGGCACTGGCACCCACCTCGCCCCGTGGTTTGCGGTAGCGCACCAGCGGGCCGTCGATCGTGGCGTTGGATGGTTCGGAGCCGTGCCGATTGTCGATCACTGCCATCGTGGCCGGCAGGTAGTCGTCGGCGTGAGCCTCGGCATGGCGCCACAACTCGTTGATGTCGAGGCGCAGCCAGGAGTCGCCGTAGAGCACCAGAAAGCGGGGGGCGAGCAGCCCGCGACGGTGGGCCAGGATCAGGGCGCCGCCGGTTCCGGGCCGGGTAGAGCCGTCGGTTGCGTCGGGATCGCGGCTGTAGGTGACCGACAGGCCGAAGCGCCCGCCGTCGCCCAGCGACGAGATGATCTCGTCGCCCAGATGACCGATGCACTCGACGACGTCGCCGACCCCCTGCGCCGCCAGCCATTCCAGCTGGCGGTGGGCGAAGGGCCGTCCAAGCACGTCGACCAGGTGCTTGGGTTGGCGGCGGCCGAGCTCACCGAGCCGTGTGCCCAGGCCGCCCGACAGGATTGCGCACTGCAACGGCCGGTCATCTCGCTCGTCCAGCGGTTCGCTCACTGGGCGGTCAGCACGGTCGAGCCCAGGTGATCGAAGCGAAAACGCAGCTCGTCGAGACCTTCGGCCTTCATGGCGCGACGCACCTTGGTTGGTTCGGGCGCATAGACGAGGAGGAAGCCCCCGGCCCCGGCGCCAACCACTTTGCCGCCCAGTGCGCCGGCCGAGCGTGCCACCGCGTAGTAACGGTCGATGTCGGGGTTGGACATGCCCGACGTGCGGGCTCGTTTGGCCTCCCAGTGCTCGTGCATCAGCTCCCCGAACGCTGCGGTGTCGCCGGCGATGAGGGCGTTGGCGATCTCGTCGCCGAGCGCCATCGTGTGGTCGAGGTTGGCCAGCATTGCCTCGTCCGCCTCAGTCGAGCGGCGGTCCTGGTCGGCCAGCATCTGCGACGCGGCCCGGGAGTAGCCCGTGAAGAACAACAACAGGTGCTCCTCCAGCTCGCTCAAGGTGTCATCGGACACCTCGAGACGAGCGGCGTCCACTCGGTCGTCGGGATGGAACGCGAACGAGGTGACCCCGCCGTACGCGGCGATGTACTGGTCCTGTTTGCCCACGGGCTCCTTCAGGTGGTCGATCTCGATGGCGCAGGCCTGCTCGGCCAGTTCGTCGGTCAGCACCGGCTGGAGGCGGTGGGCGTACAACGCCCGCAACAGCCCCACCGTGAACGAGCCGGAACTGCCCAGGCCGGTACCGGCGGGAATGTCGGCCATCGACACGATCTCGATGCCCGGCGCCATCTTGTGCAACTCGAGGGCGGTGCGCAGGATGTCGTGGTCGATCTCGGCGGTGGTCGCCACCCGTTCGATCGTCGAGTACTTCAACAGGTAGTCGTCGGTGAAGGTGGTGTTGATCGAGATGTAGACGTAGCGGTTGATCGCCGCCGACACCAGGCGACCGCCGTTGCGGCGGTAGTAGCTGGGCAGGTCGGTTCCGCCCCCGCCGATCGAGATGCGGAGTGGGGTTCGGGTGATGATCATCGGCGTCGATCGTACCGGGCGTGTCACAACCTTCACGATGGCCGCTAGCGTGACCGACCATGACGATACGGGTCGGTGTGTTCGGGGCCGGGGGCAGGATGGGTTCGGCGGTGTGCCAGGCGGTGGCTGCCGACAGCGAACTGGAATTGGTGGCGGCGGTCGACCCGCACCATGCGGGGCTCGACCTGTCGGCGGTGGCCGGCCCGACGGTGGGCGACCTCCAGATCGCCCACGACGCCGATTCGCTGGCGGCCGCCGGCGCCCAGGTGGTCGTCGACTTCACCCATCTCGACGCCGCCCGAGCCAACCTGGCATGGCTGGCCGACGCAGGCATCCACGCCGTGGTGGGCACCACCGGCTTCGACGATGTCGACCTGGCCCGCTTCCGCTCGGAGTTCATCCGCTCGAACTGCGTGATCGCCCCCAACTTCGCCATCGGCGCCATCTTGATGATGCGCCTCGCCGCCGATGCTGCGCCTTACTTCGAGACCGCCGAGGTGATCGAGTACCACCACGACCAGAAGGTCGATGCGCCATCGGGCACGGCAATGCTGACCGCCGAGCGGATCGCCGACGCGTCGGCGCAGTGGGCGGACGACCCGACGACCACGACGGTGGTCGAGGGTGCCCGCGGCGGCGAGGCCCAGCCGGGCGTGCGCATCCACTCGGTGCGCATGCGGGGCATGGTCGCCCATCAGGAGGTCGTGTTGGGGACGACCGGCCAGACCTTGACCATCCGTCACGACAGCTACGACCGCACCAGCTTCATGCCCGGCGTCGTCATGGCCGCCAAGGCGATCGCCGACCGACCCGGCGTCACCGTCGGGCTGGACGTCCTACTCGACCTCTGAGCCCGCCGGGTTCTCTGGGATGTCGGGATCGCTCAGGTCCTCGGCGCTGCCGGCCAGACGACGCAGCTGAATGACGGTGTAGAACGCCAGCACGACCAGGGTGATGCGGGTGAACCAGCTTTGGTAGTCGACGATCGTGTCGACCAGGCGGTCGAGCTGATCGGCGAAGAGGGCGGCGAGCAGCCGGATCAGGGCGATGCGGGCCAGCGTTCCGGCAATGTTGAGCGACCAGAACAGGCGGGGCGGCATGCGGATGACGCCGGCGGCCAGACACACCGGGTTGTTGGGGGCCAGAAAGGTGAGCGCTGCCAGGGTGCGGTGGGCGCCGGGGTTGGCCCCGCTGGTCAGCTCGGTCAGCCAGTCCTTGGCGCCGGGGTACAGGTCGGACCCGAAACGCACGGCGACGTCCCGGTAACGGGCCCCCAGGGCATAGAACAACTGGTCGGGCGCCAACAGGCGCAGCAGCGGCACGGCGAAGAACACCCATTCGGGCACCCGTCCGGCCACTGCGATCAGGATCTTGTTGGTCGAGTTGAAGGCGAGCAACAGCGCCGGACGCGTGTCCACCCAACGGGCGAGGTTGGCGAAGCCGATGTTGTTGGCGGCGATCAGCAGCCCGATCGCCACGAAGACGGCGACGAGGGCCGGCTTGCCAAACGGCTTGACCGGGGGATGGGCCTCTGGTGTGGCGATCAGATCACGCTAGCGCCGGTGGTGCCCGGCGTCGGTCGGGGGTCGGGCGATCTGGGCCACCGAGACGATCTGTTCCGGGTCAACCCAATCGATCGAAGCGCCCGGGGCACCGAAGCCGATCGTCCGATCGCCCAGCGAGACGAGGGGCCCGCGCACGGTGGAGCCATCCCTGAGGACAACGGTCAGGTCCGAACCATCGCGGGCCAGCTCGGCGATCGCACGGGGCAGCGGGGGAGCATCGGGGGAGGTCAGTGGTGCCGCTCGGGGTCCGGTGCGCACCTCGGCCACGGTGAGACGGACCAGGGCATCGACGGCAACGTATGCCAGACGGGTCGGGCCGGCGCCGTTGGTGCTCTCGATCGTCAATAGGGCGTCGTCCGCGGCCAGAGCGATGCCCGCCACCGACGTGTTGCCGATCAGGAAGGCCCGCACCCGCAGCCGCCGTTCGGCGGCGTCGCGGCAGCGATCGGCGATGGTGAGGCCGCGATCGAGGCGGTACGCCTCGACCCGTCGGGCGCGTCGCTCCTCGAGCGCCGCTTGCACCGGGTCACCCGAGGTCTCCACCAGCTCATCGTTTCCACCGCGAACGCAGGTGTCAACCCTTCGGGCCCGGCCGAGACAGCCCCGATCGCGGCCGGTTTGTGCCCCGAGCGGACCTATGCTGGGGGCGAGTCGATCGGCACTGCGCTCAGGCGTCGGGCACCGACGAGTACGCCAGCGATCAGAACCGGGTCTATGACCAAGCCTTCCCCGTCATCTCAGCCTTCCGAACCAGCGCTCATGCCGACTGCCAGCGCTGTCGTTCGCATCCCGGCCAACCACCTGATGGGCACGCTGCTTGGCCCGGCCGACGAATACCTCGACGTGATCGAGCACGCCTTCGCCGGCACCGCCGTGCACGTCAGGGGCAACGAGATCACCGCTGACGGGCCCGAGGCGGCCAACGTCGCCCGGCTTTTTGAGGAGCTGCTGGTGGTCGCCGAGGCCGGCCAGCGCATCGACGCCGGCGTCGTGCGCCGTACCACCGACATGGTGCGCGCCGACGAGGCACCCGCCGACGTTCTGACCTCGACCGTGCTGCGGCGCAGCGTCGGCGGCAACGTTCGCCCCAAGACCGCGGGCCAGAAGCGCTACACCGACGCCATCGCCAACAACCTGGTCACCTTTGGGATCGGCCCGGCGGGTACCGGCAAGTCCTGGCTGGCTGTCGCCACCGCAGTGCAGGCGTTGCAGGCCAAGATGGTCGACCGCATCGTCTTGACCCGCCCGGCGGTCGAGGCGGGGGAGCGGTTGGGGTTTCTTCCCGGCGACCTGATGGCCAAGGTCGATCCGTACCTGCGCCCGCTCTACGACGCTCTTCACGACATGGTGGGGGCCGAGGGCGCAGCCAGGTTGCTCGAGCGCGGCACCGTTGAGGTGGCGCCGCTGGCCTTCATGCGGGGTCGCACCCTCAACTCGAGCTTCATCATCCTCGACGAGGCGCAGAACACCACGCCCGAGCAGATGAAGATGTTCCTGACCCGCATCGGTTTCGGTTCCAAGGCGGTGATCACCGGCGACCGAACCCAAAAGGACGTCGGCACCGGTCGCTCCGGCCTGGACGGCCTGGCCGAGGTGCTCGAGGGCATCGACGGGGTGGCCTTCGTAGAGCTCACCCGACGGGATGTGGTGCGGCACCGCATCGTGGCCGAGATCGTCGATGCCTACGAACGCTTCGACGCCCGCACCGCCGCCGGGGCGCAGGCGCAGGGGCCTCGTGGCCAACCCAGCTGAGGACCGGACCAGCATCGACCCGGCGACGTCGATCTCCGTCGAATTCGATGACGCGCGGGACCGCGCCGACCCGCTTCCCGTCGACCCAGCGCGCCTCATGGAACTGCTGAGAGCGACGCTCGAGGCCGAGGGGGTGAGCGGCCCGGCCCAGGTGGGCCTGAGCCTGGTCGACCCGGCTGAGATCGCCCAGCTCAACGCCGAGCACCTCGACGGTGAGGGCCCGACCGACGTGCTCAGCTTTCCCCTCGAGCCGTTTGCCGACCCCGACTGGCCGGCCGGGCCCGGCGAGCCTGCCCGTCTGATCGGCGACGTCGTGGTGTGCCCGGCGGTGGCCGAGGCTCAAGCGGCTGGTCATGCGGGCAGCCCGGCCGACGAGCTGGCGCTGCTCGTCGTGCACGCCGGACTCCACCTGGCCGGCCACGACCACGCCGAGCCCGCCGAAGCGGCTGCGATGGTGACCCGTGAGCGGGAGATCCTCAAGCGCTGCTGGGGGCCGCTGGCCGGCGACCCGTGGGCGACGCCGTGATCGCCGCTGAGCTCGGCACCACCGAATGGATCCTGGCCTCGGTCGTCGTGGCGCTGGTCGTGACGATCGCCGTCCTCGCCTGGGCCGAAACGGTGATCGGCCGCACCACCCGCGCCCGCGCCGCTGCGATGGTCGACCGTCAGGGCCGGCGCGCCGAGCGGGTGCTGCGCCTGGCCACCAACCCGAAACGCTTCGTCAACGTGATGCTGTTGCTCACCTTGATGTTGCAGCTGATCGAGGCGACCCTGGTCGGCGTGCTGGGGACCCGGCTGTTCGGCCCGCTCGGGTTAGTCGTCGCCACGGCGCTCAACGTCGTCGTCGTCTTTGTCCTCGCCGAGGCCGCCCCGAAGACCTGGGCGCTCGATCATCCCGACTCGGCGATCCAGGCAGCGCCGCTCGTCGAATTTCTGGCGGGCATCCCACCGCTGCGCTGGCTGTCGTCAGCGCTGATCCGGCTGACCAACGTCCTCCTGCCCGGCAAGGGACGCCGAGCCGGGCCGTATTTCTCCGACGAGGAGATCGTGCACTTTGCCACCGACCTGGTCGAGGCGGATGCCATCGATGAGGAGGAGCGCGACCTGATCGAATCGGTCCTGGGGTTCGGCGACACCCTGGTGCGCGAGGTGATGGTGCCCCGTCCCGAGATGATCACGGTCGCGGGGGACATGGATCTGGACGAGGCGATCGACGTGGCCTTGCGGCGGGGGGTCACCCGCATGCCGGTTCACGAGGGGGACGCCGACGACATCGCCACCGTGGTGAACATCAAGGATGCGCTGCGACGCGTGCGCGGTGGCGAAGGCGGGACCAAGGTGGCGTCGGTGGCCGCCCCGGCGCTGTTGGTGCCCGAGACGATCGCGGTCAACCGTGTGCTCCCGCAGATGCGCAATGCCCGCACCCACATGGCGATCGTGTTCGACGAGCACGGCGGCACCGCCGGGCTGGTGACGATGGAGGACCTGCTCGAGGAGCTGGTCGGCGAGATCGAAGACGAGAGCGACCGGGCCGAGCCGCTGGCGCTTCCCAGGGGTGACGAATCGATGCTGCTGCGAGGATCGCTCAGCATCGACGACGCCAACGAGTACCTCGAGGAGCACCTGTCGCTTCGACGGGTCGAACCTCTCCCCGAGGGCGACTGGGACTCGGTCGGCGGCCTGATCGTCGAGCAACTCGGGCGCCCCGCCGACGTCGGCGACGAGGTGGAGGCCGATGCCTATCGGCTCACCGTGCGCGAGATGCGTGGGCGGAGGATCATGTGGGTGCTGGTCGAGTCCGTACCCGATGCAGCTCACCCGCCCCCCCCGACCGATCCAGCCACCCCGGACGATGACTCAGCCGGGATCGATGACGGCGACCGAAGCGACGAACGGAACGACGAACATGGCTGACATCCCGATCGATGATGACGATGCAGAGCCCGCCGACCCTTGGCAGCTGCTCGACGACCTCGACAGCGCCGACGAGCTCGCCGAGGCCGAGGAGATGCCGAGCGGACAACCGGCCACCGGACAACCCGCAGCCGGACAACACAGCGGCTTCGTGGCGCTTGCCGGCAGGCCCAACGTGGGCAAGTCGTCGCTGACCAACGCCATCGTCGGGGAGAAGGTGACGATCGTGTCGCCCCGGCCCCAGACCACCCGCCACGAGATCCGGGGCGTGCTCACCCGCTCGGACGCGCAGCTGGTGCTCGTCGATACGCCGGGCGTGCACAAGCCCAAGACCGAGATGGGCAGGCGCCTCAACCGCACCGCTTTCGAGGCTCGCGAGGACACCGACGCCACCGTCCTGGTCGTCGATGCCTCCAAGGGGGTCGGTGGCCCGGGCGATGCCCGCTTGATGGCCTCCATGCCCGACGACGTCGTCGTGGCGATCAACAAGATCGACCGGCTGCCACCCGAGCGGATCCTCGCCGCTATCAAGGACGCCGATGCCCTGGCCAAGCGCTTCGAGAAGGGGTCGCCTGAGTTCTTCCCGGTGTCGGCGCGCACCGGCCAGGGCGTACCGGAACTGGTCGAGCATCTCGTCGGCCGCCTGCCCGAAGGCCCGCTGTGGTACCCCGAGGACCAGGTGCGCGACTCCTCGGAGGCCTTCTGGGTGGCCGAGCTGGTGCGCGAGCAGCTGCTGGCCACCGCCCGGGAGGAGTTGCCCCACTCGATCGCCACCCGCTGCGTCGAGCTGAACTGGCCCTACATCGAGGTGGAGATCCTCGTCGAGCGCATCTCCCAGAAGGGCATGGTGATCGGCCAGGGCGGCGAGAACCTGAAGCGGGCCGGCATCGGCGCCCGCAAGCTGCTGCCCAAGGGCACCCACCTGGAGCTGAAGGTGAAGGTCAACCGCGACTGGCAGCGCAAGGACGCCGAGCTGGACAAGCTGGGCTACTGAGCAGCCGCAGCACTGGGCCTAGCCGGCGACCGACCCGTCACGGATCTCGCGGAGGTAGTTGATGACCTCGGTGCGGTCCTTGGTGCGGCGCATCGGTGGCAGCGCCGAGATCAGGTCCCAGCGGTAGCTCCTGGCGGTGGCCAGGCGCTTGTCGAACACGACGACCGCACCGCGGTCCTTCGACGAGCGGATCAGCCGCCCGGTGCCCTGCGCCAACAGGGTGGCCGCCCGGGGTACATCGATCGTTTTGAACGCTGCGGCGCCGGCACGTTCGCGACGGGCATCGAGCAGCGGATCGTCGGGCCGAGCGAAGGGCAGCCGGTCGATCGTCACCAACGACAGCGTGGGCCCGGGCACGTCGATGCCCTGCCAGTATCCCATCGTGGCAAACAGGCATGTCGGTTCGTCCTCGGTGAAGCGGCGCACCAGCACCGCCTTGGAGTGCTGACCCTGGCGCAGCACCGGAAAAGGCAGGTCGGGCGCCAACTCCTCGTGGGCGGCGATCATGGCCCGGTGGCTGGTGAACAGCGCCAGGGTGCGGCCCCCGGCAGCCCGGATCAGCCGGTCGAGCTCGTTGCGCATCGCCTCGGGATAGCCCGGTTCGCGCACGTCGGGCAGCGACGTTGCGCAGTACAGCAGCGCCTGGTGTTCGTAGTCGAACGGGCTGCCGACGTCGAGCACCTCGGTGGCCTCGTCGGGCATGCCGAGCACCTTTCCCATGGTGGCGGGGATCGTCGCCGATGTGAGGATCACCGTGCTGGGTCCCGGTGGTGGGCCCTCGCCGCTCCGCTCGTCGCCGAACCCACCGCCGAAGGCCCCTTCATCGGCGTCATGCCGGTCAGCTTCGTCGTCGGGATCCCAGCTGGTCGCCCCGGCGCCGCCGCCGTTCTCCGGGTTCCACAGCAGCCGGTCGAGGGTGTCGGCCACCGCCAACGGTGCCAGGCGCATGCGGGGCGGGCCCGGATCGTCGTTGACGAAGCGCACCAGATCGGCCGCCGGCTCGACCATCTTGGTCAGGTCGTCGGCCAGCGCCGTGGCGGCGGTCATCGCACGGGCCTTGCGCGTGGCCACGTCGGGGCTGGAGTTGTCGGGAACCTTGCGGACCGCGTCCATCGCCGAGCTCAGGTGGGCCTGGGCCAGGCTCAGCGTGAGCATCAGCGCATCGTCGAGGCTGTCCAACCGCTCGCCGCGATGGTCCTCCAGGTCGTCGCTCAGGCCGCTGCCTACCGAATCGATCTGGGCGATCAGCGCCGGGTCGGTCACGATGGCGGCGATCGCCCGGGCGGTGGCTGCGAACCGGCCGGCGGTCACCTCGATGCCGCACACCGACGAGATCACCTCCTCGGTGGTGTGGGCCTCGTCGAGGATCGCCACGTCGTGGGGCGGCAGCACCATGCGGTCGGCGGCCAGGTTGAGCCCCCACAGGTGGGTGTTGACCACGACGACGTCGGCAGCGGCCGCCCGGGCGCGCGCCGCCTCGGCAAAGCAGTCCTCGCCCCGAGGGCATTTCGATGCCCCAGGGCATTCGCGCGGGCCGACCGACACCGCGCCCCAGGCGGCCACCGATGGGTCGCGTTCCAGCTCGGCCTTGTCGCCCACGTGGCTGGTCTCGGCCCACTCGACCAGGCGGGCCAGCTCGCCGCGCTGGTCGTCACCCCCGGCGTCGTCCAGCTCGAGCGATCCCTGGTCGAGGTCCACCGCCACCTCATCCACCCGCTGAAGGCATGCGTAGTTGGAGCGGCCCTTCAGCACGGCGAAGTCGACCCTGCGGTCGAGCGCGGCGGCCAGGAACGGCAGGTCCACCTCGAAGAGCTGATCCTGGAGCGCCTTGGTGGCGGTGGCGACCACCGTGCGCTTGCCCGACAATACGGCCGGCACCAGGTAGGCGAGCGACTTGCCGGTGCCGGTGCCCGCCTGCACGACCAGGTGGCGTTCGTCGGCAATCGCCTCGGCCACCGCCCTGGCCATCTGCACCTGCCCGGGCCGCTCCTCACCACCGCCGGCCAGGGCCCCGGTGACCGCCGCCAGGGCCCCGACGACGGGGTCTGGTTGCGCCGCGGTGCCATCGGCGGGCGTGGAGGTCGGAGCGTCGGTCACGGAGGGCCAAACTACCTGGCCACTACCCCCACTCCGCAGTGCCCGCCGGTAGGTTGCTCGAATGCCCCTGATCCGAGACTCGGCCGTGGTGCTGCGGACCCACAAGCTGGGCGAGGCTGACCGCATCATCGTGCTGATGACCGAGGGCCGGGGCAAGGTGCGGGCGGTGGCCAAAGGGGTGCGACGCACCGCATCGAAGTTCGGCAGCCGCCTCGAGCCGGGCGGTCACGTAGCGGTTCAGCTGCATGAGGGGCGCAGCGAGTTGTTGATCGTCACCCAGGCGGTCCGGATCGACACGTTCAGCGAGAGCCGAGCCGACCTGGACCGGATGGCGGCGGTGGCGGCCACGCTCGAAGCGGTGGAGCACCTCTCCAACGAGGGTGGGCGCGATACCCGCCTGTACCGGATGTGCGTGGGTGTGCTGCGCACGATCGAGGAGCGTCCCGGGCCGCTGGTCGTCCCGGCGTTCTACCTTCGCCTGTTGCAGGCCGATGGTGTCGGCCTGGAGCTGGAGCGCTGCGTCAGCTGCGGCGAACGGGCCGAGTTGGTGGCGGTCGATCCGGCCGTCGGCGGGGCGCAGTGTCGAAGCTGTGCCACCGGCATGGCGCTGGGTGTCGACGCACTCGGCGTGCTACGCGCCGTGTCGGAGGGCCGGGTCAACGACGTGTTGGGGTCGGCCCCGGTGGCCGCCGGAGAGGTGGCCCGGGTGGCGCAGGTGTCGATGGAAGCACACCTGGAACGCCGACTGCGGGTGCCCGGCGCTACCGGTTGGTAGCTCGGACACCCGCAGTTCGGGGAGTATTCAGTTGTCCCCCGGAGGGGAACTGCTCAGGGAGCGATCGGCTCGCCGCGCAGCTGCTTGTAGATGTGCACGTTGGTCATCCAGCCGATCGGCCAGGTGAAGAACACACCGATGCAGCAGAGGATCAGGCCGACCTGACCGATCAGGCCGGAGAGGAACAGCCCGAGCAGTGCGGGGCCCGGGTTGGCCTGCACCATCTCGAAACCCTTCTTGATCGCGTCGATCGGTTCCAGCTTCTGGTCCAGCTGCACCGTGTAGGCGAAGCCGGTCACCACGGCGATGATGATGCCGGGGATGTAGCAGAAGAAGGTGCCGATGCCGACCGCCAGGCCGAGGATGGCCGACAGCGCCAGGTAGGGGCCGATGTCGGTCATGTCGGTCATGTGTTCCAGCGACGGCTTCTCACCTCGGGAGACGGCCAACCCGGCCCTGATCAACCCGCGTGCTGCGAGCCCGAACAAGGCAAAGCCGACGATCGTCGTGATCGCGTTGACAAGCAGTGACAGGAAGAAGCTGTTGCTGTTCGACGTGACGACGCCGGCCCCGACATTGATGCCGCCCGACACGAGGGCCAACACGATCAGCGGGATGAATGCCAGCAGCAGCCAGGTGCCGATGTCCTCCTGAAACTTCTTGAACGCCCACGAGGGCGCCGCCATCACGTCGACCGCACCGCCGCCACCCTGCATGCCGCCGGGCGGGGGAGCGAAGCCACCGCCACCGGGGGGCGGTCCGTAGCCACCGCCGGGAGGCGGTCCTGGGGGTGGTCCCTGTGGGGGCATTCCGGGCGGCGGTCCCTGCGGGGGCATACCCGGAGGCGGTCCCTGTGGGGGCTGGCCGGGGCCGCCCTGGCCGGGTGGCGGTGGTGCGCCGGGTGGTGGTGGGATGTTGCTCATGTTGCTCCTCCTCGAAGGTCCTCACACACTATCGGTGCGAGGTCGCATCCTGATGGACGCTGGTTGATTCCAAGAGGCATCGACGTGGCGACCCTAGGCAACCGGCCGACCCGGCGCTGAAATCGGGTCCGGGGCGAGCAACGCCACCGTGCCCTCGTTCGCGATGGCGCCGAGCACGAGGAACTCGCTGCGAAATCCGGCGATGCGTCGGACGCCCAGGTTGATCACGCCGACGACCTGGCGCCCGAGCAGCTCGGCGGGCGCATAGTTGGTCACCTGGGCCGAGGTCGCCAGCTCGCCGATGGTGGGTCCGAAATCCACCCGCAGCTTCCACGCCGGTGCGCGCGCTTCGGGGAACGCCTCGACGTCGACGATCACCCCCACCCGAATATCGAGCGAGGCGAATGTCTCGACGGACACCGGTTCCTTGAGCGGGGAGGCGGGCGTCTGTGGTGAGGGACCCATGGCGCCAGTCTGCCCCGCCGCGACCTGTCGGGGCAGATGGACGCGCTGGGTGAAACCCCCCTTCTGTCCTGGGTGGCGGCCGCTTGTATCCTCGACGGCTATGTCCGATACCCCCTCTCCTGATATTGCGTCCTCGAACGACGCCACGCCCTTGAACGACGCCACGCCCTCCAACGACCCTGGGCGCTTCGACCAGATCGTCAACCTCACCAAGCGACGCGGCTTCGTCTACCCCTCGGCGGAGATCTATGGCGGCTTTCGCTCCACCTGGGACTACGGGCCGGTGGGGGTGTTGTTGCTGCGCAACGTCAAGGACGCCTGGTGGAGGGCGATGGTGCAACAGCGCGACGACGTGGTCGGCCTCGACGCTTCCATCCTCACCCCGCCGGCGGTGTGGGAGGCCTCGGGGCACCTGACCAACTTCACCGACCCACTGGTGGACTGCAAGAAGTGTGGTCAGCGCTGGCGTCTCGACAAGCTGGAGGACCCCGACAAGTGCCCGGGATGCAAGGCGACCGGCAGCTTCACCGAGCCCCGCAACTTCAACCTGATGTTCTCCACCCACGCCGGGCCGGTGGCCGACGAGGGTGCGCTGGCGTACCTGCGCCCCGAGACCGCTCAAGGCATGTTCACCAACTTCAAGAACATCATCAACACCACGCGGGTGAGGCCGCCCTTCGGCGTGGCCCAGGTGGGCAAGAGCTTTCGCAACGAGATCACCCCGGGCAACTTCGTGTTCCGCACCCGCGAGTTCGAGCAGATGGAGATGGAGTACTTCGTTCCGCCCGAGGACGCTGAGAAGTACTACGAGTACTGGAAGGCCGAGCGCGAGCGCTGGTACCTGGAGCTGGGCATGCCCCGCGGGTCGCTGCGCCTGCGCGAGCACGAGGCCGATGAGCTGTCCCACTACAGCTCGGCCACGGCGGATGTCGAGTACCTGTTCCCCTGGGGCTGGGACGAGCTGGAGGGCATCGCCAACCGGGGCGACTTCGACCTCAAAGCCCACACCGAGCGCTCGGGCGAGCGCCTCGACTGGTTCGACCAGGCCGAGGGCGTGCGTTACGTACCCCATGTGATCGAGCCCGCCGCCGGCGCCACCCGCACGGCGTTCGCGTTCCTGCTGGCCGCCTACGACGTCGAGGAGGTGCGCGGGGAGGAACGCGTTGTGCTGCGCCTGCACCCGAGGCTGGCGCCCTACAAGGTGGCGGTGCTGCCCCTGTCGAAGAAGTCGCCCCTTCAGGAGACCGCTCGGGCCCTGGCCGCCGAGCTGCGCGACGAGTGGAGCTGCGAATACGACGAAAACCAGGCGATCGGTCGCCGGTACCGTCGCCAGGATGAGCTGGGCACGCCCTACTGCGTCACCGTCGACTTCGAGACCTCCGAGGACGGGGCGGTCACCATCCGCGACCGCGACTCGATGGAGCAGGTTCGCATCCCCCTCGAGGGAGTCGCCGACTGGCTGCGCCCACGGCTCAAGTGATGCGATGACCGGCCTGGCGTCGTGACGGGTCCCAGCGCAACCGAGCGGGTGCTGGCGGTGGCTGCGTTCGACCCCGATGTCCTCCAGGGTCTCGTCGCCCGTGACCTGATCACGGCCCAGGCAACGGGTGAGTCGCTCGCCGTCGGCGTGCCCGCTTCGCCCGGCCGGGGCGCGGGCGCCGCCTACTTCGAACTCGATGCCGCGCTGGCGGGCCTCGATCGGGGCGAGGCGGTGGTGTTCGTCGTGCCGAGCACGTCCCCGGCCGACGAACCGGTGATCCGTCACGCCGCTGCGGTGGTGACCGCCGGCGGGGGCACGGCCAGCCATGCGGCCATCGTCGCCCGTGGCTGGGGCGTGCCCGCCGTGTGCGGCGTCGATCGGCTCAGCTTCGAGGCCGGGTCGGCCCGCTTCGGTGCCGCAACCGTGAGGTCGGGCGACGCGCTCGTCGTCGATGGGTCGACCGGTGTCATCCTGCGTGCCCCCGAAGGCGATGTGGCAGTTGGCCGAGTGGCAGCCGGTGAGATGGTGGGCGGGGCCGTCCAGACACCCGCCCGGACGCCGGCACCGACGACGCCCCAGCTTCCCGGCGAGATGACCGAGCTGCTCACGTGGGCCGATGAGATCATCGCCGGCCGCGTGGCGGTGTTCGCCAACGCCGAATCGCCCGCCGACGTGGCAGTTGCGATGCGGCTGGGCGCCACGGGCGTGGGTCTGTGCCGCAGCGAGCACTGGTTTCTGGGCGAGCACCGCCCGCTGCTCGCCCAGCTGTTGCCCGGGGGCTCTGATTCGGAGCACCCGGCGCTGCTCGACCGGTTCGAGCAGGTCAACCGCTTGGCCACCGAGGCGCTGCTCGACGCGCTCGATGGAGCGCCCGCCACCGTGCGGCTGCTCGATGCGTCGCCCGCCGAGTTCGGGATTGCCGGTGGGGTGAGGGGCGAGCGGGGTGTGCGGGCGGCCCGCCTGCGCAGTGATCTGTACCGAGCCCAGCTGCGCCCCCTGACCGGCATCGCTGCCGACCGTGCGGCTCGGGGTGAACCGGCCGGGTTGCGGGTGCTCGTGCCGATGGTGGGCGGGCCGGACGACCTCGAGTTCGTGTCGGGCCTGCTCGACGAGCTGCGACCCGCAGCTGGGGGGGTGGCCCTGCCGGTCGGGGCGATGATCGAGGTCCCCAGGGCGGCGCTGACCGCCGCTCAGATCGCCCGGCGCTCGGCGTTCCTGACGATCGGCACCAACGATCTCACGGCGCTCGCTTGGGGAGTCGACCGAGACGCCCCCCCAGTACCCGGGGAGATCGACCCCTTCGCCTCCCTCGACGTCGATGGGGTCGGCCGCCTGATCGGCCTGGCGATCGCCGACGCCCGGGCGGTAGTGCCCGATCTCGACGTGAGCGCCTGTGGCGAGGTCGCCGGCGATCCCAGCTCGATCGGCCCGTTGATCGAGCTGGGTGTCACCACACTGTCGGTGTCGCCGCATCGGGTTGCCGGTGCTCGGCTGGCCGCCGCCCAAGCGCTGCTCCGCCTCGACACAAGCGGCAGCGCCCCGCCGCTTGGGGCAGGCTGAGGCGATGGGCATCGTCGACGAGGACATCGCGCGGGTTCGCCAGGCGACTGACCTCGTCGCGCTCGTCTCGGAGCACACTCAACTGCGCAAGGTGGGCAGCCGCTGGAGCGGCCTGTGCCCGTTCCATTCCGAGAAGTCACCGTCGTTCTCGGTCAATCAGGCCGAGGGCCTGTACTACTGCTTCGGCTGTCGTGTGTCCGGCGACGCCATCACGTTCCTGCGCGAGCTGGAGGGGCTGGACTTTGTCGAAGCGGTCGAGCGCCTCGCGGCCAAGGCGGGCATTGCGCTCAACTACACCGACCGCGCCGAGTCGGCTACCCGCCAGAAGCGCAAGGGCCTGTTGGCCAAGTTGGAGGAGGCGGTCGACTTCTACCATGAGCGGCTGAAGACCTCGCCCGATGCCTCGGCGGCTCGCTCCTACCTGCGCAGCAGGGGCTTCGACGCCGAGGAGGTGGCCCGCTACCGCATCGGTTGGGCCCCGGACAGCTGGGACGTCCTGTGCCGGTCGCTGCGTCTCGACAGCGAAACCGCCACCGCTACGGGCCTGGGCTTCACCAACAAGGCGGGACGTCTGCAGGACTTCTTCCGGGCGCGGGTGCTGTTCCCCATCTTCGACGCGGAGGGCCATGCGGTCGGCTTCGGCGGGCGCATCATGCCGGGGGAGGAGGGCGCCAAGTACAAGAACTCCCGGGACAGCGATCTGTACCACAAGAGCCGCCTGCTCTACGGGCTCAACTGGGCCCGCCAGGCGGCGGTGCGCAACGGCAGGGTGGTGATCTGCGAGGGCTACACCGATGTGATCGGGTTTCACCGTGCCGGGGTTCCGGAGGCGGTGGCGACGTGCGGTACCAGCCTCACCGAGGACCACCTGAAGCTGTTGTCGCGCTATGTCGACAAGGTGGTGCTGGCCTTCGACGCCGACTCTGCCGGACAGGCCGCCGCCGAGCGGATCTACGCCTGGGAAAAGGCCTTCAACCTGGCGGTCGAGGTGGTGCGTCTGCCGGAGGGATCCGATCCCGACGAGCTCAGCCGGTCCGATCCCGACGCCCTGGCCGCAGCGGTGGAGAGCGCCGAGCCGATGCTGCGCTTCCGCTTGGAGCGCGTGCTGGGGGCCGCGATCGCCGACACCCCCGAGGCCCGGGCCCGTCGGGCGACGACGGCGCTCGGCGTGGTGGCCGAACACCCCGACCCGATGGTGCGCGACCCCTACCTACTCGAAGTGGCCGACCGCTCCCGGCTCGACCCGTCCTTGCTGCGCAACCAGCTGGAGGATCTCAGAACTCTGGTGGTGACGGGTGACGCGGTCTCGACGTCCACCGCCACGACCACGACCCCGGCCAAGCCGGTCCGGCCAGGGGACGGCGATCCTGGGCCGCGAGGTCCGGAGGCCGACGCCTTCGGCGACGAGCCGGCCATCCGCACGCCACCGCGTCCGGTCGGCAAGGTGCACACCACCGAGATGGCCGTGCTGATCCACCTGGCGTCACAACCCGATGGCGAGTTGGCGGCGCTGCCGGCCGAACTGTTTACCCATCCGCTCGCCCGGTCGGTGCGCTCCGCCCTCGTGTCGGCGGGGTCGGTCGCCCAGGCGGTGGCGGAGGCCGATCCCGAGTCGTGGGAGGCCCGCCTGCTCTCGCGGCTGGCGGTCAGTGAGCCCGACGGCACGCCGGAGGAGGCCGCCCACAGCCTGGTGGCCAGGGCGGGTGCGCGGGCGATGGAGGAGCTCGAAGCCGAGCTGCGCCAGGCAGATCGCGACGAGGCGGGCACGTCGATCACCTCCGAGCTGTTGAACCTGCACGCCTGGGTCGCCCGCCGGGTGGATCAGCTCCGGGAACCCGAAACGGCGGAAGTTTCAGCCAGAGCCTTGGTAGCGTATCTACGCGGGGACGAGGGGGAGGACCAATCGGGTGTCGATCATTGAACAAGTAGAGGCAACGGAATGGCGAGGCGTGATCGACGAGGGCAGGCGGCGAGGCAGCCTGACGCTGGACGAGGTGTTGTCGGTTCTCGGGGTCGAACTCACCATCGATGTGCTCACCGAGGTCGAGGCGGCGCTGCAGCCGGAGGGCATCCGACTCGACGTTGAGGTTCATCCCGACCACACGTCCGACCACACGCCCGATCACCGGGACCGATCCGTCGAACCCGCTGAGGAGGTCACGGTGGGTGGGCGCAGCAGCGGGGTGATCGAGCGGCCCCATCGCCCAAGTCGCGCCAAGCAGCGTACGAGGTCGAAGTCATCGTCGGGCGAGTCGGGGGGTTCGGGCGACTCGGTCCGGCTCTACCTGAGCGAGATCGGCCAGGTGTCCCTGATCGACGGCGCCGAAGAAGTCTCGTTGGCCAAGCGCATCGAGGCTGGGCTCGAAGCCGATCAGCGACTCGCCGAAGTGGCGACCGAGGGGAGCCAGGATGCTCTTGGTCGGGAGCAACGCGTGGCGCTGGAGCGCACCCGTCGAGACGGCGAGCAGGCCAAGTCCGCCCTCACCCAGGCCAACCTGCGCCTGGTCGTGTCGATCGCCAAACGCTACGCCGGGCGGGGTATGGCGCTGCTCGACCTGGTGCAGGAGGGCAACCTGGGCCTCATGCGGGCGGTCGAGAAGTTCGACTACACCAAAGGGTTCAAGTTTTCCACCTATGCGACGTGGTGGATTCGTCAGGCGATCACACGGGCCATCGCCGACCAGGCACGCACGATCCGCATTCCGGTGCACATGGTCGAGTCGATCAACAAGATCCACCGCTATCAGCGCCAGCTCATTCAGGAACTCGAGCGTGAGCCGACCGTCGAGGAGCTGGCCGACAAGGTCGACCTCACCCCGACCCGGGTGCGCGAGATCCTGCGCATGAGCCAGGATCCGTTGTCGCTCGATTCGCCGGTGGGCGATGAGGCCGATACCTCGCTGGCCGACTTCATCCCCGACGCCGGTGCAGACGCCCCTGCGGATCTGGCCGCCAAGCAGATGCTGGGCGAGGCGCTCGTCGAGGCCCTCGGCGACCTCGACGAGCGGGAGCGGGCGGTGGTCCGGCTTCGCTTTGGGCTGGAGGACGGCACGATCCACACGCTGGAGGACGTGGGCCGGACCTTCGGCGTCACTCGGGAGCGCATCCGCCAGATCGAATCGAAGACGCTGGCCAAGTTGCGTAACCCCAACCGCTCCGATCGCCTTCGCGACTACCTGGAGAACTGACCGATCGGCGGCCAACCGGTTGGTCCCGGTGTGCACCCGCGCTGATAGAGTGACACGTCCATTCCGGGGTAGCTCAGCTGGCAGAGCGTCTGACTGTTAATCAGAATGTCGTGAGTTCGAGCCTCACCCCCGGAGCAAGATCGAAGGCCCTCGCTCCCGGCGGGGGCCTTCGGTCGTTGTAGGCGGGTTGGCAGTGTGAGCGGGCACGGCAGCGAGCCGGCGATCGCCGAAAGAATCTGAAAAATTCTTGAGCATCTGCTCGGACGTCGGCTTCGTTGTCACAGCTGGGCCTCAGGATGGACCCATGGCTTCGATCACGGGTTTCGAGTCGGCCGGGAGCGGTCCGGAGGGAGTGGGTCGAGGGCGCCCCGGTTGCGGGGATGCAGCGTTGGCGGCTCTGCGCCAGCGGCTGGCCAGGGAAGCGGTGGCACCTCCGTCGTCGTCCGAACCGAGGGCCGATTCGGGGGTGGCCGATGCTGCTGCGGCCCGAGCGTTGGCGGATGCGGAGGCTGCGATTGATGAGTTGTTTGCTGCTGGGGTTGATCCTGCCGATGCTCGTGATGCGGTGGTGTGGATTGAGGAACTCGAGCGGTTGGGGCGTCGGCTGGACGCGGCTCGTGCTGCGCTGGTGGGGTCGATTCAGCGGCAGGTGTTGCACACCGCCGACGGTCATGGGTCGGCGAAGATCATGGTCCGCCATGTCGCCCGTTTGACCGAGGCCGAGGCGTTGGCCCGGGCGAAGACGGCCCGGCTGGCCGCCGATGTTCCGGAGGTGACTGCGGGCGTGGCAGGCCGGTGAGGTGTCGACGTGTGCGGTGCGGTCGTTGGGGCGGGTGGATGCGAACCCTCGGGTCGCTGCAGCGTTACGTCAGCGTGACGACGAGTTTTTGGCTGATGCCCAAACGATGGGTGCGAAGGCGTTTGGGCACAAGGTGCACCGGTGGGCACGGCTGATCGACGAGGACGGCCCGCAACCGCCGAACGAACGCAACCACGAGAAGCGCGACGTCCGTTTGGTGCAGAACCCGTTTGATCTGTCGTGGGATCTGACCGGGTTCTTCGCGTCCGCCCAAGGCGCCGAGCTGAGAGAGATCCTCGACCGCTACGTCGACGCCGAGTTCAAGGCCGATTGGGAGGCCGCCGTCGCCCGTTTGGGTGACGACGTGTTGGCCCGCGGTGGGATCTCCAAGGAGGACCTGGACCGGACCGATGCCCAACGCCGCGCCGACGCCCTGGTGAAAATCTTCCGGGACGCCGCCGGTTCGCTCGCCGGAACCATTGCGCCGGGATGGGTGCACAACATCCACTGGTCAGCTCAGGCCTACGAGGAAATGCTCGCCGCCATGGACGCCGACCGGCAGCCGAGGTTCGACCCGGAGACGTTCATGTGCCGCACCGGCGACGGCCACGATGTCGACCCGACCGAAGCCGCAGCGAACAGCCTGCTCCACAAGGTCCGGCGGGTGATCGTCGACGCGGCAGGAGTCGTCATCGACCTCGGCCGGGCGCGACGGTTCACCGGATCGGCCCGCACCGCCGCCACCGCCACATATACCCATTGTGTCTGGCCCGGCTGTCACGCACCCGCCAGCCGTTGTGAGATCGACCACCTCCACGAACACGGACGGGGCGGCGAAACCACCCAAGCAAACTCGGCGCCGCTGTGCGGCAAACACAACCGCTGGAAACAGAAGGGCTTCACGATCCAGCGCACCCCGGCCGGCACGTGGCACACCACCCGCCCCGACGGCTCGCAGTTGGAGTAGGGCGTACCGTTCAGCGGTGCACGAAGTGGGCCCGCTTGGCGGCCCGGCGCAGCGCCAGCAACACCGGGGGTCCAAGCACCAACGTCATCACCACGGTGCCGACGGCGCGCGTCAGGTCCCATCCGAGCGAGGTGGCCAGATAGAACGCCCAATAACGTCGGAGGGTCTCGGCCAGTCCGGCGCCGGGTTGATAGCTGATGCGCTCGGCTCCGGCGGCGGCAAATGGCCACGACCACAGGTTGAGCAGCGCCCCGTACAGCAGACCGGTGACCGCGCCGTAGGCGGCGGCCACCCACAGCTCGGCTCTGGTACCCCTGCCGGGCAGCCACCCGGCACCGGCGCCGATCCAGGCCATGCCGAACATCTGAAACGGCAGCCATGGGCCGATGCCACCGGTGATGATCGCCGAGGCGAACATGGTGGTGGCCCCCAGCACGAACCCGAACCCCGAGCCGAGCACCGAACCGGCCAAGACGATCAGGAAGAACATCGGGCTGAACCCGGATACTCCACCGCCGGCCATGCGCAGGGCGGCGCCGGCAGCGGTGAGCACGCCGAGCAGCCCGACGGCGCGGGCATCGAACCCGCCCTCACCCAACTCGATGGCGGTGACCAACACCAACAGGGGCAACAGCAGCGCCATGACGACCACTGCGTCCTGGGCGTGTGCCGTCCCGGCTGCCGCCTGAGGGTCGCCGACCAGAAACGGCCACACGTAGGCGACCACACCGACCAGGGAGGTGAGGGCGAGCACGGCCACCGAGCGAGGGCGCAGGTTGACCGCCCGTTGCGGCCCCACCGACAGCACCGGTCGCTGGCGTTGACGTGCGTCGACGACGGTCATCGCACGGCCTCTATCCCGGCGAGCACATCGTCGACGGTGAGGTACGGAAGCGGATGCAGGATGCGGGCCACCTGGGGGGACAGCGTGGGGGAGTGGGTGACCACCTCGACGGCCGGGCCGTCGGCCACGATGTCGCCGTCGGCCAGCACGATTGCCCGGTGCGCCACCTCGGCCACCAGCTCGACGTCGTGGGTGGCCAACAGCACGGCGGTGCCCCGCTCGCTCAGTTCGTCCAGCCAGGCGGCGAGCGCGTCCTTGGCGCGGTAGTCCAGCCCGGTCGTGGGCTCGTCGAGCAGCAGCACCATCGGCTCGTGGGCCAGCACCAGTGCCAGCGCCAGACCCAGGCGTTGCCCGGCGGACAGGTCACGGGGGTGGGCAGCCGGGTCGATGCCGGGCAGCAGGCGCCCGAGCGCCGCTGCGGTGGCACCGTGCGGGGTGCCGGTCTCCCGGTCGGCGCTGCTCAACTCCTCGGCGACGGTGGTGGCCGACAACAACAAGGTGGGGTCGGATGGCACCACGCCGACCCGGCGCAGAAACTCGGTGCCGCGCAGCGACCTGGGGTCCTGCCCGTCGATGCGCACTCGGCCCTCGTCGGGGGCCCGGCCACCGCCCAACGTCGAGATCAGCGTGGACTTACCGGCGCCGTTGCGTCCCATCAGGGCGACGATCTCGCCGGGGTGCAGCTCCAGGTCGATGCCACCGAGCGCCACATGGTCGCCATAACGGACCCACAGGTCTTCGACGGTCACCACCGGCGCTGCGCCGGGTGTCGGCGGTCGGGCCCGGTCGGGGCGTGACGGCGGTTCGTCGGGCAACTTGGCGCGCAGCTCGGCGGCGGCGCGACGGGCGTCGCGCACCGAGCGGGGCAGCGGATCCCAGCCCAGGCGGCGACCCAGCTCGATCACCGGCGGCGCCACCGGGGCGGCGGCCAGTTGGGCGTCCGGTGGCCCGTGGGTGACCGCGCCCGACCCGTCGACGACGATGATCGAGTCGGCGTACTGCACGACCCGTTCCAGCCGGTGCTCCGAGCACACGATCGTCAGCCCCAGGTCGCCGACCAGTCGGGTGAGGGCGGCCAGAACGTCCTCGGCCGCCTGGGGATCGAGCGCCGAGGTGGGCTCGTCCAGCACGAGCACCCGAGGCTGGGCGGTCAGCACGGCGCCGATGGCCACCCGCTGGCGTTGGCCCGAGGACAGGGTGGCGATCGGCCGATTGCGCAGGTCGGCCAACCCGAGCAGATCGAGGGTGTCCTCCACCCGGCGACGCATCACGTCGGGGGCCAGGCCGAGCTGCTCCATCGTCCATGCCAGCTCGTCTTCGACCACGTCGGTGACGAAGCTGTCGTCCACCCGTTGGGGAAGGTAGCCGACGACCGAGGCCAGGTCGCGTGGCGCGGCGGTGGACGTGGCCACGCCGTCGACGGTGACCGTCCCGGCCAGCACGCCCCCGGAGAAGCGGGGGACCAGCCCCGGAATCGCTCCCAGCAGCGTGCTCTTGCCCGAACCGGTCGGCCCGATCACCAACGCAAGGTCGCCCTCCGGAACGGTCAGATCGACGCGGTCGAGCACGACCGGGGCCTCGTCGTCGTAGGCGAAGGAAACGTCGTCGAAGCGGATCACGGCGTAACCGCCGGTTCGAGCTTTGCTGCGCCGCCGGAGAAGACGGCGCAGCCGTAGGCGATCGCCAGCGCCACCATGGTGACGATGGGCAGTTGCGGCATCTCGGGCGGGTTGGTCGACGGCAGCAGGGCCACGCCGTCCAGGCGGGACTGGGCGATGCCACCCAGCAGCACCGCAATGCCGCCGGCGACCAGGATCCAGTCGGACCGGGTCCAGGGCATCTGCCGGTACCGGGTGCGGGTGCTGCGGGTCGAGGCGCCCCGCAGGGCCAGGGTGACGAACAGTGCGCCCAGCGCCATCGCCCCGACCCCGATCAGGCGCGATCCGCCCGGGTTCAACAGGACGAAGGCGCCGAGCGAGGCGACGACGACTGCAGCGATCAGCAGCGCCGCTGCGGTGCGCCGGGTGCCCGGGTCCTCGCCGGGTCGCCGCCCGCCGTACCCGCGTGCATCCATCGAGGCGGCCAGCGTCAGCGAATGGTCGAACGAGCCTTCGAGCACAGCGGTGATCGAACCCTTCAGGCCTCGCAGGCCCCGGTGGGGCCGCCCGCGCAGGCGCCGCGTCTCGGCCAGGCGCCTGACGTGTTCTGCGGCGGCCGGGGTGACCGTGAGGGCCACCGTGGTGATCACGCCCAGTTCGGCGACGCCGTCGGGCAGCGCCCGAACCGTGCGGTGTGGGCTGACCAGCGAAGGGGGCACGGTGAAGGCGGCCAGCAGGGCGATCAACCGCATCGACTCGACGATGCCGGTCAGCATGGCACCGGTGGTGACCGGTCCGCCGACGGTGACGCCGGCCATCCAGGTGGGCAGGTCGAGTGTCGGCAGCGTAAGCAGCACCGTGCCCGGGGTACGGGGCGCGAATGCCGCCACCAGCCCCAGGCGGAGCACGCCGATGACGACGGCGAAGCTCAACACATAGCGTTGGGTGCGGGACCAGGGCGAGCCTGGATCGGAGCGGGCGACGACCACCTGCGTCGAGACGGCGATCACCAGCGCCAAGACGATCACGTTGGTCGTGCGCAGCGCTGCGCTGGCGACGAGCAGGCTCCAGATCCACCAGGCGCCCGGGTGACCGGCGTCGTTCATGGCAGGCGGCGGCGTCGCATCCAGCGGGCCGACACGCCCGAGGCCCCGATCGCACCGACCCCGATGCCCAGGCCCCACCAACCCGCCGACGACGAGCGCTTGGACCCGGGAACGGTCAGATCGCCGGCCTGGGCCACGTTGGTCACCCTCCCCGGCGGGTCGTCGCCGTCGCCTTCGGCCAGTGTGGTTGGGCCGCCTTGCGGCTTGTCGGAGGCGGGCGCAGTCGTCCGAGGTGGCTTGGTGGTCGAGCTCGGGTTCACGCCGGCGATCGTTTCGCTCGGCGTCGGGTCACTCGAGGTGGGTTTCGACGCGCCGTTCGATGACCCATCGGATGACTCGTTGGCGGGCGGCGCCGTCAACGGTGGGGCGGTCGGTTGGGTCGGCGGGACTCGTGTGGCAGTGGGGGCTGCGGGGGTCGGCTGCCTGGCCGTCGTCTTGGGCGACGCAGGCTGCTGAGGTGAGGCGGTCACCTTGGCTTTGGCGGCCGGTGGGGTCGGTGGATTGGCGGCCGGTGGGGTCGGTGGATTGTTGGGCGCTGGGGGCGGGTTGTTGGGCGCTGGGGGCGGGTTGTTGGGTGCCACGGGTGGGTTGTTGGGTGCCACGGGTGGGGCCACCGGAGGGGCTGGCGGCGGGCAGATGCCGTTGCGGTCCGGAGCGTAACGGGGCGGATTCCCACTCGACTCGAGGCTGCCCTCCTGCTGGAAGCGCCAGCCTTCCATCGCTCCGTCGGTCATGCGCCTCGAAGCCGGACCAATCCTGGCGAACACCCAGCGCCCCGACCGGCCGTCCCAGTAGGACCAGTAGGCGTAGGTGCTACCGGTCTTTTCGCCGCAGCCGGTCCTGGGGTAGCCATCGATCGAGCACAGCAGGCCGGACGCGTTGTACGTCGGTTGGGGGACGTTGAGGATCTGGGCCCGCAACGCTAAAAATTGTGCACCGTTCATGTTGCCATCGATCTCGATGCACCGGGCGTCGATCGACGAGCCGTGGTCGATCACGACGGCAACCCGTGGCTTGCCGTTGGATCGACTCGGGGAACACAAGGCCGCAGGTGCGGCCCCCGCTGGGGCAGCAAGCCACGCCGGCGCCACCAGGGCGGCCAGGGTGAGAGCCGCTGCCCAGCGTCTCACCGCATGCCGATCCGACGCCGGACCAGCAGGGCGGCGGCGCCGATGCCCAGCATCGCTGCAGCGGCGAGCAACACCAGGTTGGGCGAGGCACCGGTGTTGGCCAGGAAGCTCGTCGACGTCGGGGTGGCTGTGACCGTCTGGATGGGCTGGGCCGGCGCCGCAGCGGCGTAGGGAGCAGCTGGCGGCGTTGGCACCGCCTCTGCGGCTGGACCGGACACCGGGACGGCCACGTCGGACGGGGCCTCATCGCCGCTCGGCGGCGGAGTCGTGCTCTCGACGGGAATGGTCACGTCCGACGTCGGGGTCACCGCGCTGGTCGGGGGGACGACGGCGGCGGTCGAGCCAGGCGTCGTTGACGGCGTCGTGGGCGTCGTGGGTGGCACGGTGCAGTCGGGGGCGACGGGATCGGCCAGCTCGGCATCGATCACCGGGAACTCAACCTCGCTCAGGCCCCACAGGCCTTGGGCGGTCGAGAAATTGTCGGGCAGTTCGCTGCCGTCGCCCTGTGCCTGGAAGAACAGCCCACCAATATCGGCGGGGTCTTCGGCCTCACACGGGATCTGGAAGGTGCGCAGGGCAGCCAGGCCATCGGTGTCGGTCGTGCCGGTAGCGGTCCGCAGTGCGGTGAGCACCAATGCGCTGGAGCTGGCGTCGGCCGGCTCGGAGGCATCGCCGAAGTACGGCCACCCGCCCGACGCCGTCCGAACGCCGGTGAGCCAGGCTTGGGCGTCCTGATCGGGGGTCACACCCTGGGCGGTCAGGCCCAGGAGGGCCAACGCGGTGGAGTTGGTGTCGGGACCGGAGAAGCTGGCGGCGTCGACGGCGGGGCAGGGCACGGCGGTGTCGGAGCGGTAGGCCACCCAGGAGCCGGTGTTGCACTGCTGATCGGTCAACCAGGCCTCGCCGGCGGGATCATCGATGTCCAGCGAAGCGAGCGCGAGCAACGAAAGCCCTTGGCGGAACGCACCGTCGTAGGTGGGGTCGCCGGTGCCATAGAGGCCGATGTCGGGCGCCGCTACTCGCTGGGTGGCCTGGAGGCGTGTGACCAGGTCGACCCCGCCAGCGTCGGTCGGGTCCTCACCCAGGGCGACGTTGGCCAGGATGGCCAGTGACAGGCGGCCGGGGTCGTCATCGCCAAACGGGGCGACGGCGGTGTCGATGTCGCCGTTGACCGCGTCGAGCATCCGCTGAGCGGTCGGTCCTTCGGCGCCGGCGGCGGCCAGCCCGATGATGCCCTGCAGGGTCGTGCCGTAGTCGGCCACGCCGGGGGTGAAGCCCTCGAGCGCCCCGTCGGCGTTCACCTGGGAGGCGAGCCAGCTGGCCGCCGACTGGTTGGGGTTCTTTGGTGGGGCCGCAGCGGCCGGGCTGATCAGGCTGATCGTCAGCAGCACCGCTGCGACGACGGCCATGGCGGCCGGGAGTCGCGTGGAGCGTTCGGGGTTATGGGTAACGGATGACATGGGGCCTCTCCCGGACACGACAGGGCGGGAGGGGTTCCCGCTCCAAACCGCATGTCCTCGACGGTGAATGGGGAGCGCACGGGGGCAGGCATTCCGACTTGCGGGGCGAACCCCACCTACGGCTGCGGGTCAGCGCCGGACTTGGACCGGCTTTCCCTGACCTCGTGTGATCGGGGCCAGTCAAGCCCATCCCGCCCCGCTGATGCAAGCGGCGTCGGCGCCGCAGACGGACGTCTCCTGCCCTTCCAGCTACCATGCCCGCCGCAGGGCCTGTAGCTCAGTGGTGAGAGCAGAGGACTCATAATCCTTCGGTCGTGGGTTCGATCCCCACCAGGCCCACCGGGAAGGCCGACGAAACGCGCTCAGTCGGCTTCGAGGCAGGCGACGAGGGTCTGGCTCAGCGAACGCAGTGGGGAGGCCTCGGCCCGCTCGGTCAGGCGGTGGAGGGCGTGACCCTCGGGCAACGAATCGAGCGGCGGCATCATGTAGGTCACCCCGGTCAGCCGAAGGCCGGCCGTCTCACCGAGGGTCGCCAGCTCGGATCGGGTGAAGGTGGCGGTGCGACACAGCCGACGGTGCAGGGGCCTCACCCAGGTGAGGCCCGGCATGGTCGGCCCCGGCAGGCGTCGGCCTCGGATGGGGATGCCGTGCTGTTCGAAGGGCCACCAGCGGTTGGGGGTGGTCAACAGCAGGCGACCGCCGGGGCGGAGTACCCGCCTGATCTCGGCCAGCGCACCGGCCACATCGGGTAGGTGTTCCAGCACCTCGATCATGGTGACCACGTCGAAGGTGTCATCGGCGAACTCGAGCGACGTCACCGACTGGGTGTGCACGGAGACGTTGTCGGGGTGGTCCTGGGTGTACAGGGCCAGGCGGTCGATTTCGACATCGATGGCGTCGACGTGTGTGAAGGCCGGTGCCATGGCGTTGGTGTACTCACCGGTGGCGCATCCCACGTCCAGCAGGCGCTCTCCCGACAACGGAGCCAAGGAGGCCATCGCATCCAGGCGCCCCTGAACGTTGCGGGACCCCCGCGCCGATCCGTGGAGGGCACCGAACGAGTGGGCCTCGTCTCCCAGCTCGTCAGCGATGCGTCGTCCCGCCGGGGGTGCGCCGGTTTCCATGCCGCCCTTGTGTTCTCGCCGTGCCGCCATATCGGCACGATAACACCCAGCGTGATCGCTTTTGCAGCGTTGATCGCCCACAGTGGTGGCTCGGTGCGCCTGGAGCGCGCCCTGGGGGCGCCCCACCTGCAACTGGGGGATGGGCCTGGTTCGCAGGCCGCATTGTGGTTCGTACCGTCGACCCCCATGGCGACAATCCGGACCCACCCAACCGTCCAAACCGAGCGGACGTCCCAGGCATCCGGGCTGGATGCCCTGGTCGATCACACGCCGCCGGATCGGGACCGGGCGATCGACGCCATGCGGGCCATCGCCATCGCTGTCGTCGTCGTGTGGCACACGGTGATGTCGCTGACCTATCGCAAGGCGTCTGGCACCTTCTCGATGCCCAATCCGCTGGATGAGATCCCGCTGGGATGGGCGGCCACCTGGGTCTTACAGGTGATGCCGATGTTCTTCATCGTCGGTGGGTTCGCCAATGCCCGCAGCTGGGACAGCTCCCGGCGGCGGGGCGACGGCGCCGGTCACTTCGTCCGAACCCGCATCGTGCGCCTTGCCCGCCCGGTCGCCTACTTCCTCGCCGCGTGGCTGGTTGTCGACGCCGTCAGCTTTGCGCTGGACCCCACGCGGGTCAGCGCCTTTCGTTGGGCGTTCATCGCCTTCGTGCCGCTGTGGTTCGTTGGCATGTACGGCCTGGTGTGTGCTGCGGCGCCGCTGATGCTGGGGCTACATCGGCGCTTCGGGATCGGCGTGGTCGTCGGCTTGCTGGGCGTCATCGCAGCGCTCGAGGCGCTGCGCCTGGGTGGCGACCTGGCGTGGGTCGGCGTGGTGACCACGCCGCTGGTGTGGCTGTTCGTCCATCAGCTCGGCGTGCTCTACGCCCACAGCGACCTGTCGTCGGATCGGGTCTGCGCCGCCGCCGTGACCGTGCTGGGCCTGGTGCTGATCGTGCTGGCGGTGGTCTTCGGCCCGTATGACGCCTCGATGGTGGCCACCCGCGGTGGCAGCTCCAACCTGTTGCCAACCACCGCAGCGATCGCATTCACCGCCGTCTTTCAGCTCGGTCTGCTCGGCCTGGTCGCGCCGGGGCTTCGTCGCCTGGCTGCTCTGCGAAGCGTGTGGAAGGCGGTCGTCACCGTGAACGCCTTTGCCATGACCATCCTGTGTTGGCACATGACCGGACACCTGATCGCCCTGCTGGCGTACGAGCGCTTGGGCGGCACGTTGGCACAGCAGGCGACGGCTGCCTGGTGGGCGACCCGGCCGGCATGGCTGCTTGCATCGCTGGCGACGACCGCCGCGGTGACGGCGCTGTTCGGCCGCTTCGAGCTGGCGGCCCGGACGTCGTGAGGGCTAGCGGGCGGCCGGCTCACCGGCGATCGTCGGCACGATCACGTCCTCGCGGTCCCCGACGAAGTAGCGATGGATCAGCGCGCCGATGGCGGCGCCGAGGATCGGGGCCACCCAGAACATCCACAGCTGGCCCAGCTGCTCGGTCCCGGCGAAGATCGCCTGCGAGGTGGAGCGGGCCGGGTTGACCGAGGTGTTGGTCACCGGAATCGAGATCAGGTGGATGAGCGTGAGGCTCAAGCCGATGGCCAACCCGCCCATGCCGGCGGCGGCGCGCTTGGCCGTTGCGCCCAGGATGACGATGAGGAACACCGCGGTCAGCACGACCTCGACCAGAAAGGCAGAGGCAAGGGAGTAACCGCCGGGCGACAGGTCGCCGTAGCCGTTGGAGGCGAATGCGCCCGCCCCGTCGCCGATCTCCCAGCCGGCCTTCCCGGAGGCGATCAGGTAGATCGTCCCGGCGGCGATCGTTGCGCCGATGACCTGGGCGATCACGTAGCCGATGGCCTTCACCGCTTCGAAGCGGCCACCGACCACCAGGCCGATCGTCACCGCCGGGTTGAAGTGGCCGCCGGACACGTGCCCGACAGCGTAGGCCCCGGTCAGCACGGCAAAACCGAAGGCGAATGCCACGCCTAGAAATCCGATGCCCAGGCTGGTTCCGTTCGCGCCGGTGCCAAAGTCGGCTGCCAGCACGGCGGCACCACAGCCGCCCAAGACCAACCAGAACGTTCCAATGATTTCGGCGGCGAGCGCCTTGGGGTCGAACATCGACCTGTCTCCCTCGTTCTCTGCCGACGGCCAGAGCGCTGACGACGAGGTCACGGTAGTCCGGCCGACGGAGGCTGGGGCGGATTGCTCAGCGCGGTGGCTGGGCTCCGAACATCGAGGCGATCGTTTCGGTCAGGTTCACCCCGGCGCCCGCTCCCGATGGGCGTCGCACGATCGGGTCCCGGCTTCTCATACCGTTACGGTCGACGTGTTCGGTCCAGGACTGTCCATCCCAGTACCGGTAGGTAAATCGGCCGGTCGGGTCGGTAAACCACCCTGCGGCCGTGGCGGTGGTTGCCGCCCGTGGCGTGCTCGTCGACCTCGGGGTGCTCGCCACCATGTTGCTGGTCTCCATCGGCTTGTGGGAGACGACCGCAATGGTGCTCTCGGCACCGTCGAACCTCGGCGCCGATACCTTCGATCCGGCGCTCGAACCGGCGCTGTACCGCTCGGCCATGGTCGAGACTTCGCTGACCGGGGGTTCGTCGTCGGCCAGCGCCAGGCGGTTGGCGGCGGTGTTGAGACGCGAGGCAAACGTGCGGGCGTCCGAGCCCTTTCTGATCGGCACCGGCACCACCATGACGAACGCCTCGCCGACGATGACCAGGAAGAGGCCTTTGGCGGCGCCTCGGTGGTCCATCAGCTCGAGGTCGGCTTCGTCGAGGACCAGACGGCCGGCCGACACGTCACGGCGCAGCGCCGCCGGGGTCTTCACCGAGGCGCGGGCGCCGAGGAGGGCGTGATCGGCGTCGCGGTAGAGGATCCGCTCGCCGACGACACTGATGCCGCGAAAGGTGCGTTCCATGCTCAGTCCTCGAGCCAGGCGGGGGCGCGGTCCAAGAGAAATTCGCTCACCACGCCGCATTTCTCCAGCTCGTCGGACAGGTTCTCGGTGCCCATGAAGACCTCGCTGAGCGACACCTCCACCCGGGCCACGATCGTCAGGCTGCGCTCGGCGGGGTCGGTGACCGAGGCGTAGGTGTCGAGCGCCGACACCTCGATCGGCAGGTCGGGGCCGCCCACTCCGGCCAGGTCGGTGGCCAACACCAGCAGGTCGGGGCCCGACGGCAAGGGTGGCAGCGACCACGTGAAGATCAGCGGGATCTTGAAGCGGTCCTCCGGCTCCTCGGCCTCCCGAAGCTCCATGATGTGGTCCTCGAATGCCAGCAGCACGCGCGGGTCGAGTTCGACGGCCAGGTGAAGGTCGAGCGGGCCGCCGCACGCTGCCTCCGGGTGCAGATCGACCTCCCAGGCCTGTCGCATGGAGTAGGTCTCGACGAAGTGACGCTCATCGTGAACGTGAAAGCCGTGCTCGACGGCCTGGTCTTTCAAGCCGGCGATGTACCCGGCGAGGTCGATGACGGCCACCGAGGGTCCTTTCAGGCTGAGTAACTCGTGGTGCTTGGGCGTGGACACCCGATGCTCTCACGGAATGGCACTCCGGCGCCATGGGGCCTCCTCTCCGGTGCACCGAACCCGTCCGCCCAGGCGCTCACCTCGCACGCTGTGCCCCCAGCGGGCAGGATGGACCGATGCCCGACCCCACCCGCTCGGCAGCCTCGACGTGGCCTCCCAGATGAACGAACCAACCTCGACCAGCCTGCACCCCGAGGATGCCCTCGAGCTGTTGGACAGGGTGGCCATCGGTATCCGTAGAGCGGTGGCCGAGGTCGACGACCGCCGTGCCCGCAGCAACCGGTCCGGCCAGTACGCGCTGGACCTGGCGGCAGACGGAGGGGCGGTGGCCAGCCTGACCGCCGCCGGGCTGGGGGTGTTGTCCGAAGAGTCGGGCCACCACCACCCGGAGCGACCGCTGCAGGTGGTGCTCGACCCGGTCGACGGCTCGACCAACGCCTCTCGCGGGTTGCCCTGGTGGGCGACGTCAGCCTGCATCCTCGATGCTGAGGGGCCGTGGGTCTCCTTGGTTCGCAACCAGGCGATCGGCACCACCTACACCGCGGTACGCGGCGGCGGTGCGGAGCGCGACGGCCGACGACTGGCACCGATCGAAGCGCCGTCGGTCGACGACTCGATGGCGGCGATCAACGGCACGCCGGTCTCCCACCTGGGCTGGAAGCAGTTCCGGAGCTTTGGGGCGGCGGCGCTCGACGTCTGCGCGGTCGCCGACGGTGGTCTCGACGTGTACCTGGACGCGACGACGACGGGCAACGCCCAGTGGGACTTTCTCGGCGGGCTGCTCATCCTCACCGAGGTGGGAGGGGTGATGCTCGACGCCCAGGACCGCTCGATCGTGGCGATCTCGCCTCCCGAGCGCCGCCAGCCGATCGCTGCCAGAAGCCAGGCCGCCGCCGCCGAGGCCCGGCGCCGTGCGCAGAGTTCGGGCTGGTGGCAAACGTCGGTGCACTGGACCGACCGGCTGTAGCCTGAGTCGATGCTGACCGCCCTGCACCGCCTGGCGTTGGGCGCTTTCCGCCTGTTGCCGACACCGGCCCGCCGGTTGGTGGTGCGTTCGTTGTCGCCCACGTTCACCGCCGGGGCGATCGCGGTGGTGCTCGACGTTGATGACCGAATGTTGTTGGTCCGCCAAGTCTACCGGGGACGCTGGGGGCTGCCCGGCGGCCTGATGCAACGCGGCGAAGTGCCGCTGGGGGCAATGCTGCGCGAGGTGAGCGAAGAGGTGGCCATGGCCGTCGTGGTGCAGGGCGAGCCCGAGGTGGTGCTCGACCCGGAGCCGCGTCGGATCGACATCGTTTTTCTCGCTCGTCCGGCCGACCGGTCGATCGAGCCCAAGCCGGCCTCGGTGGAGATCGATGCGCTGCGGTGGGTGACACCCGACGACTTTCCTTCGATCCAGATGGAGACGGCCATGGCCCTGGAGCGTTTACACGCGGCCGGGCGGCTTCCCGAGCAGTGGCACCGGGTGGCCTCGACCGCAGTGGCGACGTGGCGGGCGTCGGTGGCCACCGACTGACCAGGCGCTACGCTCTGCGCCCCCGGGCGCTTAGCTCAGCTGGTTAGAGCACCTCCCTTACAAGGAGGGGGTCGGGGGTTCGAGTCCCTCAGCGCCCACCAGAGTCTCGTATTTCAAACCCCGTCGCGGTTCACCGTGGCGGGGTTTGTTGTTTCCGCCCCAGTTGCCGTCCCCGGTTCCGTTATCGGCTTCGTTCTTTATGCTGGCCCCAACGGCCGCCAGCACCTGCTGTGGCGGCACGTCACGGTGGCGTAGACCCGTCAGGCCATGTGCCTGGCCCTGCAGTCGTTCGGCCTCCCACCGGGCACTGAACGCTTCCCACTGCCGGTCAATCTCGTCTGGCTCAGCCCCAGTCTTTTCTTCGGCCCGGATCCGTGCAGGCACCCTCACGTCGTCGCCGAGTAGTGTCCTGAACGGTTCGGTGAACCGGCTGGTTATCATTCCGGTGTCGTCGATCCAGATCTTCTCGAAGATCGACTGGTTGAGTTGCCGCCGAATGTCGCCCTCAGCCGTCCGGTAGGCCCGGGTCCAGTCACCGACAAACGTCAGTGCGTGGTCCAGGTTGGTCTTGACGGTGTCGTAGGCGACATCCACAGCATCGAGCCGTGTTTCGGTCTGTTCGAGTTCTCGCGTGATCCGGGTCTGCTCGGACTTGAGTAGGTCCAATCCGATGGCGTCGGCGTAGTGGGCTTCGAGCAGTTTCTTCCGTTCGTCTTGGAGCTTTCGGATCCGCCGTTGCCCTGCTGAGCGTTCGGTCTCGGATTCGTCTCGCTGGACGGCGAGTTCCTCAACAATCAGGTCCCGTAGCTCACTGAGGGTCTTCTGGCTGGGTTGGATCGTCCGGTAGTGCTGGGCGACCAGGTCTTCGACTTCGGAGATCAGGATGGCTGCTTGGGCGCAGGCGGTCCGTTTCTGTTGCCGTCCGACGCAGATGAAGTACGGGTATGTGGTGCCGTGTCGGTTGGTTGCTCTGGACACGATCAGTCGGCTGCCGCAGTCCCCGCAGAACACGGTGCCCTTCAGGTAGTGATGGTGCTTGCGCCTTTTCTCACCGGAGCGGCCTTTGGCATCGAGCTGGTCTTGGACTTTCTGCCAGGTGGCGTCGTCAACCAGGGCTTCGTGTTGCCCGTTCGGGTACTCGACGCCCTTGTAGCGCACCCAGCCTTTGTAATACGGATGCCGGAGAAGTCGGTGGAAGTGCGACACCACCAGCGGCTTGGACGGCGTCTTCGGTCCTGGGGTGGTGGTCAGACCTCGCTGAGTGAGTTCTTCGAGCAGGTCTCGGATGGTCCAGTCGCCGCCAGAGTAGGCCTCGAACGCGAAGCGCATCAGCGGCCCACGCTGCGGGTCGATGTCGACCGCTCGGACTTCCCGGCCGTTGACCACCTTCCGGACATTCACATAGCCACAGGGTGCCTTGCTGATCGTCCCACCAGCTTTGGCTTTCTGGACCGATCCCTTGATGACCTCGCTCGCCAGGTTCCGTGAGTAGAATTCGGCGATCGAGCTCATGATGCCGTGCAGCAACATGCCCGATGGTGTCTCGTCGATGTTCTCCGAACACGACACCAGCCGCACCCCGGCAGCTTGGAGCGCCATGTGGATGGTGACGTCGTCGGATCGGTTGCGGGCCAGCCGGTCGACTTTGTGGACGATCAGGTAGTCAATGGAGTGATCCGACACGTGGGTCAGCATCCGTTGCAGTTCTGGTCGGTCTGAGCTTCGGGCTGACTCGCCTCGGTCAACGAACTCGTCTGCCACGTCGGCGTCCAACGTTTCGGCTCGCCGACGGCAGGCCTCGCGCTGGGCGGGGATGGAGTAGCCCTCCACGTCCCGTCCAGCTTCGGCCTGGTCCTTTGTCGACACCCGGAGATATATAAGGGCCCGCGCGCGGGCCCCATCGTCGGGTTGATTGGTTGTTGTCGCAGCGCTCACGCCGCCACCTCCAAAGGTCGATACACCTTGAATCGTTGGTAGCTGGTCACCCCGCCGCAGCGTGGGGTGGGCTCCCGAACGCCGAGCTGATCAAGCCGGAACCGCATGGCAGCGGTGGACACCTCGAAGGAGTCGGCCAGGGCCGGAATGGACTGGGTGCCTTCACCCCAGAGTCGTTTGACCCACCGTTTGGGCATCAGCGCGCAGGCAGCGAAGTAGTCGGCTGCTTGTTCGGCCCGCCGTCCCGCCGCCCGGTCGCCGTCTGGTCCGTACAGATTGATGCGGGCGTGGTGGTCGATGATGTGTTTGAACTCGTGAAACAAGCTGAACCGGCGTCGCAGCGGCGATTCCGATCCGTTGAGCGTGATGATCCAGCGCCGTCCGTCCCAGTGTGTCGTGCCGCTGGCTGGCAGCTCGTCGTCCACCCGGACCGCAATGCGGGGCATCTCAAAGATGACGTCGCTGGGAAGTGTCGGGCAGTCGATGTCGAAGTGCTGGCGCAGCCGGTTGGCTTGCAGCTCAGCCACTCGCAGCGCTTCGCCTTGGTGCATCGCTCTGGTGGGGATGACGGCTCGCAGTCCGGCAAGCGCGCTCCTGGTTGGTGTCCGCTGATGGTTCATGATGTTCCCCCTTTCGTTTCGTATGGCTCCTCGTGTTCGTCGGATTCGTCTTCTCCTGGTGCCGGGCCAGCAAGGGCCACACCATGTCGTTTGGCCAGCCGGGCTGCGTAGCGTTCGATCTCCTCGACCGCAGTGCTGGGCAGATCCCGGTACTTGGTCCGCAGATACGGCATGAAGTGCGGCAGATCGCTTGGGGCGGCGTAGTCGGCCAGGGCGAACACATCCGACAGGCTCAGCCCCAACGCCTCGGTGATCCGTGACAACTTGTCCGGCTTGGGTGCAGCGAACTGTCCGTTCTCGATCCGCACAATGGTGGCGTCGTTCATCTCACACTCCGCCGCCAGCCGCCTCGATGACCAGCCCAGCTCCTCCCGCCTCGCCCGAAGAAATGCTCCCAGTCGTTTGGCTTGTTCCTCATCCATATGTCATTTCCTTTCCCATATATTCTACCACGAACGACTGCGTACGCGCAGCAGTAGAATTGACAACACCAACCACCATCTTCATATTTGATGGTTTTGGTTGGGGCGCATTTGAACACTTCCGGGCGCTCCCGTCGTGACAACGAAGTGACACCCAGTCCCGAGCACCAGCGGCCTCCGGTTAGCCTTTTGGCCACGAGCCCGCCACCTCGCCCGCCCGATACACAGCGGCCCCAACATCTGCGGTACCACCATCGTCAATTGGCTCCACCGCGTACAGCTCCACGCCAGTCGTCTCACCAGCGGCCGAATCCACCCGAACCAGCACCGACCCGGTTGTCTCATCGGCCCGGACCGCCACACGTTCCACGCCGTCCCCGTCGGTTACTACCAGCTGCTGAGTGGTGACCTGGTCCGCCAGGCCTGCCTTCAACTCGGCAAGCTCACGGCGCAGCGAAGCCAGCTCTCGGACCAAATCTCTGCGACGACGAACCTCGAACATCCTGGAGCCCTGGGCCTTTCCGCTGGAGGTGACGGCGGGTGAGGATGGCGCTGATTCCCTCCCAGCGCAACAGGCAATCTCAGGATGCTCTGCCAGGTCAGCTCAGGCTTCGATCCCGTCGACAAGCCTGCCCGCGCTGACGCCCAACCCCGCCGCCACCCGCAGCACCGTCGGAAGCGACGGCACCCGATACCCACGCTCCAAGTTCGACACGAACGTCGCATGCACCTCGGCCGCCTCCGCCAAGCCTTCCTGCGTCATGCCCCGCTCCAGCCGCAGCTCTCGCACCCGAGCACCGAACGCCTCAGCAACTGCACGGTCTCTGGTTCGGTCTCGGGCCACGACGGCCGATCTCAGCCGACACCACCCGCCAAGCCCATAGCCTACTGATAAGGTCACTCGTGTTGTTCGACACGAAGGAGCCCGCATGTGGGACCAGGACTGGTGGCGGCGCTGAAGGGCATTGCCGTCGAGATCGCCAACGGCTCGGCTGACGAGCCACCGAACCGAGAGGAGGTGAGCACCATGGTTGGAGGAGGCAGCGGCTGATACGCCGCACAACGAGATGTCCTTGAGTAGCCCTGAGCCGCTCTCGACATCCAAGAAGAGGCACCCAAAGCGCTCAAGCGAGTGACACAGGTGCCTCTTCTTTGCGTACAAACAATTTGCTACAATGGTTTCATATACACATGAATGAAACCATCTCCCAACTACGAAAGACCAAGACCCTCCTCAGCGTGGTCCTGCTGGTCGTAGCTGGAGCAGCTCTCATCGCCCTCGGCCATCGCATCCAAGACGCAACCGCCTGGTACGGCTTGCTCCCACTCACCGAACTCGGTGGCATCCTGGTCGGCGCAGGCATCCTCTCGGTCTGGCTCGACGCCTACCTCAGCCGAGAACAGAACCAACTCGAAGAACATCGCCTCCGTTCCATCCTCACCGAACAGGCTCCCGTCATGCGCGACGCCGTCCTCCAGGCCTTCGCCGCCAACCACGACGACCTCAAACGCGTCGCCACCCCTGAATTGCTCGACGGCATAATCTCCAACAGCCTGGCGCTCCGCCTCAACAGCGCCGAGTTCGCTCACGAGATCTACACCGACATCCGTGACCAAGCCATCCGAGCCGCTGAGCGCTGGCATGACGCCAACTTGTCCATCCAACTGGCACCACTCCCCATGGGGAGTGGGACGTCCAAACGACGTCCCACCAGCTCAAGTAGCCCGAACCTGTTCTCCGTCACCGTCCGTTGGGAGTACACCACCATCCCTGGACACCAACAGCGCCGCTTCGTCTGCACAGCGGACCGAGCCGAATACGACGAACTCGCCAACTCCAACGACGGCACCACGGGCTGGTACATCGGCCCCAGTAGCAACGTCGACGCTGCAACCACCGAAGCATTCGAGCTGCTGGCCTTCACCGTTGACGGCGACCAGCGACCGATTCGCCGCTCCGCACGGAAGCACGGTCAGACGTACTCCGTGGCCGTCGGTGATGACGCTATGCGGGCCGCCGAACCCGTCACCATCTCCTACACCTACCGCACCACCATCGCTTCCAACGCCAACATGCTCTTCTTCTCAATCGAGCAGCCCACCAGGAACCTCAACCTCCAGTTCGACTACTCGGGCTGCGGCATCGCCAACGTCAGCACACTCGACCTCGTCCCATCTATCCGACCCACTCGCATCGAACGAGCCCCAGCCAAGACACACACCGACACCATCCGAGTCGACCTCGATGGCTGGATCTTCCCGAGATCGGGAGTGGCGTTTGTGTGGACGCTTGACAGCGCCATAATCCCGGCACGTTCAGGTACACCTCGCTGATATGTTGCGCAGATGGCAAACGAGACGATCCTGGGGGCACAGCCGCGGCCAAGAGTTGCCGTAATCGCCCGCGATAGCCTTCTGCCAATCTTTGATGGGCTGACTGATGTCGCTCCAACGGTGGACTTCTTCAATCACTCTTCTGAGTTTAGCTGCATAGAGTACGACATTATCGTTTCGACTCAGTCAAACCTGGTCGGCCAAGACGACGGTTCAGAACGCTTCATGCGTGATGTCTTCCTCGAAGACGACTGCGGTGATGCAGTCCAGGTGTATGTAGCGTCCCCGGGTGGCGGCATCGAAGAGATGCCGTACATCTTCTACGCGGGAGTTCGCCTCCTCGAAGAGGAACAGTTCCCGGGCGCCGTAAGACTCAACTGGTGCCGTGACGTGGTCGTCGCCGAGTGCAAGCCTCCACCGCCCATGAAGTTGCCGGATCTTGTTGAGCTCACTTCGGAGCTTCATGACGAGATGGTGCGGTCAGAGCACAAGGAGGCGTTCTTCCTTGCAGCGGATCAGGCACCAACATGGGAATCGGCGGAGGGCTACCAGGGGTTGGGCATCTACAACGATGGTGTTGGGCGGAAAGCACTCGCAGCAGTCGTTCCTAGTTCGGGTGGAAGTGAGGCACTCCTGTTGCCGTCATACGTGCCGAACTTGGCCCGATGGTTGAACACACTAATACCCAGATGGCGTCAACGATCACCTGAGCGATTTCCTCAGGAGCTGGATTGGTCGAGCGACGATGAGTGGTCTACCGCTGAGGAGCGCTACGTGAGGCAGCGGATAGGACGGATCCAGAACGACAAGCGCGCAGCTGTATCCGAATTCGACGAGCAGATTAAGTCGCTCTCCGCCGAACTCCACCGCGTCAACCTGGCCGCCGATAGCGGTCCGAGGCGGATGCTGACCAACCAAGGTACGGAACTGGTCGATGCTGCCGCCCAAGCCATCCGGGACCTTGGCTTCGACGTTATCGACGCAGACCGTGACCTGGACTCTGAACGAGGTCAGAAGCTGGAGGATCTTCAGATCCGTGAGCCCAATCGTGAAGAGTGGATTGCTCTCGTCGAGGTGCGCGGCTACAAGGGAGGGGCCAAGACAAGCGACTTCCAGCGGCTTGCACGATTCGCAGCCAGGTACGAACGCGAGACCACGGTGTCGCCAAGCAGGAGATGGCTGATCGTCAATCATCTCATCAACGAACCTCCAGCTTCGCGACCGAAGGCCTTCGAGAGCGCGCCGGAGGACCTTGAACTATTTGCCGAGGACGGTGGTCTCGTCATTGACACCCGAGACCTGTTTCAGGTTGTTCAGATGGTAGAAGCCGGGACTCTGGGCTGGGAGACAGCCGTGGACGCACTTAGTACTCAGACCGGTCTGTTCGATCTGCCTAGTTCGGACCCGCCCGAGTAGAATAGGCATCAGGACGCGCCTGGAACCGGAAGTTGAAGAGTCGATCGTCGCGACGTGGATTCGCTATATAGAGCTGCGATTCGTGGATCAGTCGAAGCAGGCAGCGAGTATGGTCCTCAAATCCCGTCCGAATCGGACGCTTCCGCTTCAAGGCATGAGATTTCTCCTGCGGCTAGTCGTTCGTTAAGCCGACCGACTCTTGAATCTGATGCTAGAAGAGCTACAATTTCGCCGTGTTGCCATCCAAGGTTTCGTAGTATCACGCCTCTAATCAGCCACGACAGATATTCAGAAAAGTAATACATATCAAAGGTGTCAACCTTGGTCCGGACGTCTTTGCTGCGCCCATGGGTGACAGTGTTCCGCGTCTTGACTATCGCTCCAAGTACGCGATCTGGGAACAATTCAGAGTCGCTCCCGACGGCAGCCTCGCGCAGCGCGAACATGCGCTGCCGGAGTGTGACGTCCCTTGCGAACCTCAGTTGGCCCTTCATGAACGCCTTGAGATCCTCGTCCTGCACATGCGTGATTGCTTCATCCCTGAGCTGCTTGTATTCTGCCTCGGTGTAATTGAATTGAGAGAGCTCGGAATCGCGGTGCAGAGCCTCCGCTGCGTGGCATAGCGTCACGAAACGGACTTCTGCGTAGGTCCCTGTGGGCGCTCGTTCGATGCCGAAGGTAAGGTGCATCGAACGCTCGTACTGTTGATAACTCGCGAACCAGCTCTGGACAAGCTCTATGAGCTGTTCTTGGCTCAGACCGTGAGGATCCACGAGATACTGGTCGATCCTCGAGGTCGTGCCAAGATCAGACGGCTCGCCTAACCAACCGTTGTTGAATACGACCGGGAAAGTTTGAGGGATCGTTCTGCCTTGACCAATATCGAGATCTTCTTTGATGCTGATACTGGTACTCCTGCTACTGCTGCCAGTTACGAGGTTGCTGAAGTCGACGAGCGGCGAAAGGTAGCGGTCGAGCGCCTCAGTGAAGGGAATCTCCTCGGCAAACACGAATCGAAGCTGGACCTGCTCCTGGAGGCTGGCAAAGCCAACAGTACTTGGGCCTATTCCTGACACCTTAACTCCGGGAACCAACTCCAATAGTGTTCCGTTGATTTGGATGGCCGTGTTGTTGCGTGGCTCATATTTGAACATGGCGCCGCCGAATTCGTCACTACCTGTCTCTGTTGTGTGCATGCTGGCCGCGAGACCTGACAGACCGCAGCGCAGAAGCCACTCTTCCAACTCCGGTATCCGTACAATGAGGCAGCTGACGTCGGGCTGTTCGAGTGATTTGTCGTGTGCTCCAAAGAGGGCGAACCTAGGCTGGAAGACGGAACGGCCCTTGCCGGGAATGTTAACTGAAAGGTTAGTGCGCTCGCATTGGTAAAGAGTTACGTACTGGTTGGATAGCTCGCCCAGGATCGTGGGTACAGACTCCAGATTGAAAGCTTCGTTTGGGTCGCGGCGGAACCTGCCGACGAGCTCTAGCCTCAGCGACTCGCCCGGCTCATAGATGAGTTCCCCCGACAGGGAGTTCTCCTTGTTGTTCGGCAGGTACCAGTCGCCCGACTCCCGGAATGGCTCGGTCAGCTTTCGTTCGCCCATGCCACCAGAATAGGGCAGTGTGGTTCGGGGTCGGTTCCGGAAGCGATCAATCAAAGTTCAGTAGTCGCAGTCGAACACATGCACACCGTCCCCATCTTGGCCAACCTGCAGCTCACAGGCGAGGTCTCGGGCGAACGCTTCGATATCGAGCCGTATGTACGGCCGCAGCATCTCCGGCCCCAGCCCCTCGGTATCGACTCCGAGGTCATCGAGTAGCTGCTCGGCGTAGTCCTCCATCGAGTCCCAGCGCCCGAGGTAGTGCTGGTCGAATTCGTCCAGCTCCTGCTCACCGGTGCCAACACAGCCCACCCAGTGGGCGAAGGCCGGTCCGTGTTTGGCCAGCCCTGCTCCGATTCGAGCGATGGTGTCGGTCTGTTCGTATTCGGACAGGTGGATGCCGCCGAAGCCTTCGTAGTCGTGGATGGCCCACTCTTCGGCTCCGGGTTGGCTAGATCGTTCCAGCATGGCCGTGATGGCCTCCTCGATCTCGTCTTCGTCTTGGTCGGCCCGGATCCAGGCTCCGTGCAGCACTCCGGCGTTGTAGTCGGACAGTGACGCCGCGTAGATCTTGGGTGTCGGCCAGTCCGATCCTTCGGCTCGTTGGTCGGTTCGGTCCTGCTCCTGCCCGTCCCCGAGGCCCATAGCCCCGTCCGGATGTCGGCGCTGGCCGTGTTGTTGGTCATCTTCGTGTGGTTGTCGTGGTTGGTTCTCCATTTCGTTGTCTCCTTTGCGTATTCGTGGTTGTTGTTCAGGCCGCCTTTGCGGGCGGCTGTTGTCGCTGCTTCTCGATTCGTGTCCGTGCCAGCTCGGCGTAGCCAGGGTTGAGTTCGATGCCGAGCCAGTCCCGACCGTGCCGCCGGGCGGCGACTGCCACGGTTCCGGCTCCGAGGAATGGATCGAGCACGATGCCGGGCCGATGCTCGCCGCCGCAGTCACAGCCCGGTTCCAGCTCCCCAGCCACTGCCAGGTGCCCTACCAGGCGGTGGGTGCCACGTCGCCACGGCTTGTCGCAGTTGGTGCAGACCCGTTCGGGGCAGCTGGCCAGCAGCGGTCTGGTGACGAGCTGTTCGGGGAAGGTGGCGAAGTGGGCGCCTCGGAAGTTGGAGGTGGCCAGGTGCCAGACGTCCCCGGGGTTCTTGCCGAGCGGGTGTCCGGCCCTCCCGGCTGCCTTGGCGGCTTTCAGCCCGGATTGGTTCCCGGCCAGCGGCCCGGCCCAGTCCGGTTTGGACAGCGAAGCCGTTCCCGTGGTTTCTCCACCTGATCTGTCCGCCGTGCTGCCGGCTGTTCGAGTGGTGCGGTGGGGGATTCGGATGGCGTCGAGGTCGAAGTAGTAGTGCCGGCTGTGGGTGAGTAGGTAGATGCTCTCCCAGGTGCAGCTGAGCCGGTCCTTCACCGAGGAGGGCATCGGGTTTGTTTTGGCCCAGACGATCTTGTTGCGGACGGTCCACCCCCGCTTGGTGAGCTCCAGGGCGATTCGTTCCGGTCCGAGCAGCAGGCTCTTGGCGGGTGCTCCGACCGATTCATGTCGGCTGTAGCTGTCGCCAAGGTTGAGCCACAGACTCCCGGTCGGCTTGAGTAGCCGCCCGCTGGCCTCGACTACGTCAACGAGCTGCTCGACCCAGCGTTCAACTGAGGCTTCCAGCCCAATCTGGTCGTCGGTGCCGTAGTTGCGCAGCGCGAAGTAGGGCGGGCTGGTGATGACACAGTCGACCGACGATTCCGGCAGGGTGGGCAGCACGTGGCGGACGTCGCCCTCGATGATCTGGTTCCTGGGCAGCCTCACGGCTTACCTCCGGACAACACCTCCACCGCCTTGTCGGTGGTGGTGACGACAAACAGCTCCCGCTCGACCGTCCGCAGCCCGGCGATGGTCCGCTCCAAGAACTCCCGCCGTCGTTCGCTGGGGGTGATCCACAGCACCTTGGGGAACACGCCGGTATGGTGTTGTTCGGTACCGGTGGTCCAGTAGTCGTGGTAGGTCCGGCACTTCCGCCCGATCCGCTACCGGATTCGGTGCCCAGGTCGACCTCGATGAACCACAACAGCTCCGACTGGCTGGTGGCTGTCACCATGTACAGGTCGGGTTTGAGTGTCTCGACACCGCCCAGTCCTCGCTGGAAGCTGCGCCAGCAGTCCGGCTCGGTCTGGTGGTCGACCAACTCCAGGGTTCCGGCCGTCTCGGCGATTCGGGCGTCGACGACCAGCTGGGCGATTGCCAGGGTGTGGTCAACGAACCCGGCCGACGGCTCACGCCAGCGTCGTCGACTGTCCCCTTCGAGCAGTCGGTGCCCGATAGGGCCGATTCCGTAGACATGTCCGGCCGATCCAGCTCGCACCCCGCCGACCCGTCGGTCGAGGCGGACCAGCAGTCGGTCACGGGCCAGGCGGGCTAGTACCCGGCGGGTTGCTCTGGCTGCGGTCAGCGGCGTGGCGTGCCCGGTGAAGTGCAGCCGTTCGATCTGCCGTGCGCCGAGCAGCCGGAACCGCCTGACGGATTCCAGGATGTCGCGGTCCCGCTGGGTGAGTCCGTCGCTCAGTCTGGACAGGGCTCTCGGTCCGACCCGGCGAGCACTCACAGACAACCTCCAGAGTGCATACCAGTCGGCTCCTCCGGGGTGACCCTGGCGGTGCCAGCACAGGTTCCCCGGCCCGGGGTTGACCACACGACCGGACGGGCGACCGGACACCTCACGACTGCCTCCGTGGGCGCTGCCCGATCCCATTCCCACCCTTATCTGGTGGCTGGCCGACAGCGTCGGCCAGCTGGTCCTCAACCGCTTGGCGGTCCTGCCCGTAGCGTTCCCGGCTCCGGCGTCGCACCACTCTCGGGTCGCTGATCGATGCCGGTGGAGCGATGGTTCGCCCCGAACCGAAGTCGGTGATCTGCCCGCCAGCGGCCAGCGAGGCGTAGACCTCGAAACGCTCCAGTCCCATGAAGTCCTCGGCATCGAGCCGTGTGGTGGTTTGGCCACCGCATGGGCGTCGTCAGATCCGAGCTGGAAACAGACCCGGCTGCGGGCGTTGGCCAGGACGGCTTGGCGTACCGACGGTGTCAGCTGGGCCAGGTGCTGGTGGGCCAATGTCAATCCCAGTCCCAGTCCGCGGGCCTGAGCCAACACGTCGCTCAGGTCGGTTGGCAGGTGCAGGTAGTCCTGGAACTCGTCGATGAAGCACATCACCGGGTGCCGCCGACGTGCCTCAATGGCCGAGCGGGCCTGGGTGGCCTGCCACAGCTGGGGTGAAATGAGGTGTAGTTGGCTCGGGTCTGGGCGCGTCAAGGGTGGGGTCGGGGCGAAGCCCCGAAGATTCTGATTTGGGGGGCCGGTTGGGTCAGGCAGCGGGGGTGAGGTTGACGGTGTATCCGGCTGCTTGGAGTTCCTTGACGTGCCGGTTCACTTTGGCTTTGGGGTCTTTGCGGTTGTCGTAGTAGCCGGAGCCCAGGTCGCGGTAGATCTCCCCGGTGATGGCCATGTGGTAGGCGGCGACCAGCATGCTGTGAGCGATCGCGACAGCGGCTTTGTTCGGTCCTCGCCGCCGAGCGATCCGCTTGTAGCGCTCGGAAAGGAACGTCCCTTTGGTTCTCGCCGCTGCACGGGCGGCTTCCACAAGGGCGCCTTGGAGATGCCGGCTGCCTTGTCGTGTCCCGGCAGGCCGACGCTTTCCAGCCGATTCGTGTGAGGCCGGCGCTAGCCTGGCCCACGCAGCAAGATGCTTGGCAGAAGGGAACCGGCCCATATCGGCACCGATCTCAGCGACCATCATCTCAGCGGTCCGGGTCGACACCCCAGGGATCGTCGACCACAACCGGACCAGCTCGTCAAAAGGGCGGGTCGCCTCAACAATCTCATCTGACAGCTCGTCGATCGTGGTATCCAGGAAATCGATGTGGGCGATGATCGCTTTGGCGACCACGGAGTGTTGGCGGCCCCAGCGGCCCTCCAACGCCTCGACCAACGCGGGGATCTTCGGCCGCATCCGTCCCTTGGCCAGCTCGGCGAGAACCTCGGGGTCCACTTGCCCGGAGATGAGCATCTCGATCATCGCCCGAGACGACTTCGACCACACCTTCGATGCGACCGACGTCAACTTGATCCCGGCATCCTGGAGAACCTTCTCCAGACGCTGCATCTCGACCCCACGGGCAACAATCTGGGTTTTCCGGTAGCGGGTCAACTCCGTAACGCCCGGATCTCGGGCTCTGGGACCATCGACGCCCGAACCATCCCGTGTGCGGCCACATCGGCGAGCCACTCCGCATCGGACATGTCGGTCTTCCGACCCGGCACGTTTTCACATGATGGGCGTTGACGAGCCACATGTCGTCGAAACGGCCCTCCAGCCCATAGAACACCGGTTTCCAATACACCGGTCGATTCCATCACCACCAACTCAACGTCGGCATCCGCGAGCCACTCGCCCAGCCCACGGACCCCTTGACGGTGGTGGAGAACCGCTCCTTGATCACCGACACCTCGACGCCGTCGAATATCTCAACACACGCGGTCACCGAGTCCCGATGCACATCCAAACCGGCCACCCGGTTCGAAATCCGTCTCATAATGCTCACCCTCCCAGGTCATGCCCGCGTGATGCGGCCGCTGAGGGAAGACCAGGAACGAATCAAAATCTGGGGTTCGTGCTCGAAGCAACACTCCCCGGTCCTTCGGGCCTCGCACCAGACTGACTGCGGGCTCTCGGCTCCAAGAATGAACGGCGACCACACCCCAGCGGCCACCCACCCATCATTTCATCCTCACCCCGATGGCGCACCCGCCATAGAGACTGACTGAACACCAGCGACCCGAGCAGTCCGGCGGCTTCGGAGCCGAGCGTCCCCTTGGCGAGGGACACCAGCAGGATCTTCCGTTCGGTGAACACCTCGGACAGGGCGAAGGCCGGGCGGGTCTGTCCGAGCACGGCCCGAAGTCGTGGCCGCAGGAGAAACGGACGGAGCTTGTTCATCACCGGTGCGATGACCTGTTGGCGTTGTTCCTCGGAGATCGAGTCGTACCAGGACCAGAACGGCCCCAGCGCCACCCGGTCCTCCAGCCCGCCGATCACCCGACGCCTGTATGCGGCATTGGTCAACAGCACCGGCAGCATCGGCAGACAGGCCTCATCCCGGCCCACCAAACTGAGCAGCCCGGCGTGCAGGATGTCCTGGGTGCGAGGCCCCCAGTTGTCCCGGTACAGACCGTGAAACACCGCCAGCACCTGATCTGCCACCAACTCCGGCACCGCAGCCCCAACTCTCAGCGGGTTCAACCCCACCGGCCGCTCAGCATCGGTCGGGTCCAACACCACCACATCGTCCAGCCGATCCCGTGGCACTCGTGCCAGCACGTCGTCGATGAGGTCACCTTTGGGTTCGATGACCACCACGCCTCGTCCGGCAGCCATGTCCTGGCAGATCAGGCCGAGCAGCAGGGTTGACTTGCCGACCCCGGTCGGCCCCAAACAGTGGGTGTGCAACAGCGAGTCCGTCGCCGAAAGCGCCAAGGTCCGTCGCTCACCTGGCATCCGACTCTCAGCCACCACCCGCCCCGAACGAGCCACTGACGACGACGCTGCCAGCAGACGGCTCCGAGCCTGGGGCAACCCAGGAAACGGCCCGTCACCCGACGGCCAACACAGCAGCCCGGCCAGCTCCTCAACGTTGAGACGCAGCGGCCATGCCCACGGCTCGCGCACCTGCACAATTCGCCGGTAGGAACACGGCACCAGCGTCATCTTCACCCCGGCACCTTCCAACACCCGAAGGCCTCCCAGCACCGCCAGCGCCAGTTCTTTGGCTCGGCTTCGGCTTCCAGCGCTCACCGCAATCCGGGCGACGGCCCGGAAACCCGGCTGTGTCACCTTGTCGCGCAGCGCCCGCCGACGTTCACCGTCCACCGGCCGACCACCGCCAACGATCTGGCGGCCATGCTGGGTGATTGAGCCGGACGGAAGCTCGTCGACACTGTTCGGCACCGCCACCGCGGGCAGGCGAGGACCGACCAGCCACTGCACCGTGACCGATTCTTTGGTGGCCAGCCGACCAAGTGCACTGAGCACCGACCGGGCCGCCACCTCCCTTGATCCGTTCTTAGCGCCCGATTGGCCGTCTCCAAACGAACCGACCAGCCCCAACCGTCCTTGGGAAGTCGCCGTGTCATTGGGCTGGTCGTCACCGCCGGACAGAACGCCTCCAACCGATCCGTGAGGGTCGCCAGCACTGGGGAGTGGCCCCCTACCCGGTACTCGACCTTCCCGGCCTGGCCGGACAGCTCGAATACCAGCGGAGCCTGTCGCCGTTCGGCGGCCAGCGACCGCACGAACGCCTCCACGCTTGAGGAAACGAGGTCTCGCCCGAAATCCAGCCGAGTGAACGCAGCGTCTTCCAGCGACCCGGGACGCAGCATCCACGATGCCGCTCCGACTGTCGACGCGCCACCTGCCAGCACCACCAGCTCAGCGCCGTTCACGACGCCTTCCGATCTGCACCACGCGAATCCGCCGCACCATCCGTATCTGCCGTCTCACGCCGCTCGCGGAGCGCCTGGGCTTGAGCCTCAGCCTCTGCCTGGGTCTGCGCCAACGCAATGAACGCCCGACTCAACTTGCGCAGATCCGGTGGCGTCCGACGTTTCGATCCCACCCTCCGATGACCACTCCCGCCACTTCCGTGTCCGTTGTTCTTTCCATTTCCCATGCACCCTCCTTCCAGTTGTTGTTGTTTGACTGCACCGCTGGGCATAGCCACCAGCCGTGCCGGACTGCTGCACATACGCAGCACTTGCCTTCTTCTGGTATACGCTGCGCTTACGCAGCAGTCAATGAGGTTTGTTCATTCCACAACACCGACCGGACCAACCCACTACCTGGTGGGTGCTACCGGCGGCCTCTCAGCAGCCAGCCGACGATCCCGGCCGTCACGACCAGCACGGTCGCAGTCGGCAACATCGGCTCCACCAACACCCACACCGCCCGGGCATAGGCCGCCACGATGAGTACCACCATGGCGGCCTGTACGACCTGGCGGACCAACTTGGTCCACACGACCGAACCCGCTCAGACGTCCGGGAAACCGTCATGGACGTTGCCCCGACGCTCGGCCTCTTCGGCCATGGCAACGAAAGCCGACCGCGTCAACCCATGCAGCTCCCGCTGGGCCCGCATGGCCTCAGCCCGAATCCGCATCGCCTCCGACGCATACCCACCACCACCGAGCCGGAAGCCCAACAGGTAGGCCAACACCGCCACGGCCAGAAGCAGCCCGACGGCCAAGATGAGGAGGGGGATCATCGGCGTCCCTCCCGGTTCAGGTCCTCGATGGTCGAGGCGATGATCTCGCCCTTGCCCATCCGAGCAACATCTGCAAAGAACCGCAGATCGTCAGCCATGAAGGCATCGCCCTGGGCCAACGTCGCCGCCCAACGAGACAACATGGCCTGCCCGGTCATGGCCTCCCGCGTCAGCTGATCCACCGCCTGGAGTTTGACCGCCTGCACCGCAGTGTGGGCTTGCACCGAAGCAGCCCGCACCACCGCATGACGCTCGATCTGGGTCAACGTCCGGCCCGTCCTCCGGTCCCTGGCCACCATCCCGGCCCCCACACTGGGCACTACTTCCCCACGAGAACGTGGTACAAGTTCTGACATGTCTCTGGTCCTTCCAATCGGAATCTGTGAACAGAACCCATTGGACAGAAGAACCCACCGGCAGTCGTGACATGGAAATGACACCCGACAACGACACCATCGAGCGGCACCAGCAACCGGGCGAGGACGAGCTGAGCAAGGCAGGAACGGCTGGGGACCAACCCAACGACCCTGATGCCGAGACCGGAACCGGGCTCTACAAGGCCGTCCACGACGAACTGCTCACCATGCGCAAACACCGAGACGGGGTGACAATCGGGAACCTGGCCCACACCACCGCAATCCTCGAAGTCCTCGGCGCCGGTGACCCGCGCCTCGCCTACAACCAGCTCAAACACGTCCTGTTGAGCCTCGACCAAGACCTTGCCGTCACTGCAGCCGGGTACTCACTCGGATACGCCAGCGACTACGACAGCCACCTCGGCCGACTTGACGACTTCGGACGGGACTACACCTACGACCAACGCCAAGCCCGGAGGTACAGCGACAAGGGCATTGAGCAGATAGCTCGGCACATCTCCAGTGAGTGGATGCTCGAAGCCTCACCGACGCTCACTATTGAGGTGGTGAAGGCCAACGACGAGGTGCTGGAACTGGTCATAAGGTCCGAGCGATTGGCCATTGTTGAGATGCGAGATCCGGTGGTGGAGATGGTCAGCTCGACCGGCAAGCGAGAGAGCTTCCCGGTCGATTGGCGGCCGCTGGCAGGCGAAGCAGGAGCGCTACGACAAGAAGCGAGCGTTCGAACAGACCAGCTACGTCAGCCCGATGTTGCCGTCTCAGTGCTATGGACGGGAGAGGCATAGCCGTTGTTTCATCTTGCCGTTCTTCGCGGACTCGATGGAGCTTCACTGCCGCTCGATCTAATGACGTTTGGCGCTCGTGCGACTGTCAGTCGCTGTTTCTTGGATAAAGCCGGGTCTGCGGACCCGCCATGACGTTTACGTCCGCAGGGTACCGCCAACCATCACTGTCGGACCGCGAGCCGACTGGGGGAAAGTCACAATGATCACCGGATGGGCAGTTGACAACGGCCAACCTTTAGTTGCCAGCGTAACTGCGGTACAATGGCAAACATGGCATATTCCGCAAAAGACCGCAGGCGACGCCAACTGTCGCAGAATCTCCTGACCTCCTCTGGTGTGAAGAAGTATCTTGGCGCGCTAGGGACCAATACGTGCGACTTGCTCGTCGAGGTAGGAGCGGGCCGAGGCACCCTTACGGCCGAACTAGCGAATTTCGCAGACAATGTCGATGCCTTCGAACTGGATCCAGAGTTCGCCAAGGCCGCCTCTAAGGCAACCAGCCAATTGCCGAACGTTCAAGTGCATCTCGGTGACTTCCTGGGTTCGAGTGTCCCCGCTACCCCGTTCACCTTGGCCGGAAACCTTCCATTCTCCCGTACTAATGAAATCATGAGATGGGCACTGGCAGCCCGGACTCTCGAACGGGCGGTGGTCATTACACAACTAGAATTCGCGGAAACGGGCAGGCGACTATGGGCGATGGAGTCTGCGACGGTCCAAAGCTGGCCGACTCACGATTGGCGTCTCGTTGGTAAGATATCAAGGCACGACTTCCGACCGGTCCCGAAGGTAGACGCAGGCATCCTGGAGCTCACGGCGACCATCCCCGCTGATCGTGCACTCGGCGATGAATCATTATAAGGATTTGGTGGCCCTCGGTTTCGGCGGCAAGGGAGGGAGTCTGTTCCGCTCGCTTCGACCTAGGTACTCTCATAGAACCCTACTGCGGGCCTTCAGCCGTGCCGAAGTACCCGAGAAGACGGTCGTTGCGTTTGTTCATCCGGATCAATGGCTCCAGATATTCAATCAACTTGAGCCCCTAGAGCGACGCGCCTTGGCCGCCCACCGGCGGTCCGGCTCCGGCAAGCTCGCGACGACTACCAGATCTTGATGACGAACAAAGGTCGATACCCTGCGACTGGATCATCAGCTTGGCCAGAACCCATCGTGGACGTACTACACTCACCAGTATGCCGGAGACTGTATACGCGGACATAGTTGGAGATCTCTTTCATGCGGGCCACGTCAGTCTTCTGAGGACCGCCCGCTCAATGGGTGATCAGCTCATCGTCGGAGTGCATGGGGACGATGACGTTGCGCTGTATAAGCGACTGCCCGTCCTAACCATGGCGGAACGTATTGCAGTAGTGGAGGGGTGCCGCTACTGCGACACGGTAATACCATCTGCACCGTTGGTCATTACTGAAGAGTTCTTGGGTCAGTACTCGATCGATGTAGTAGTCCACGGCGACGACATCGACGATGCGAGTCTCCAACATTCATATGGAGTGCCGCTGGCGCTAGGCATCATGCACCTGGTTCCGTATAGCACGGTAGTGTCGACTACCGAGATCATTCACCGGATCACTTGCCGAGCAGACTTGGCGGTCTAGCTCAAGCAACTCCAGTGATGCCAGAGGATTTCACCCACCTTAGCTAGGAGAAAGCCGTATCGTGATTATCGGAAGCGGAAAATTGGTTCGATGCCATCGTTCGGCGTCTCTCTGGGCCCGTGGCGGCCTACCTTGCTCCAGAAACGAATTGTCACTGCTG
>JADJZA010000005.1 GCA_016719385.1 Candidatus Microthrix subdominans
TGCTGCGGTCATGTTGGGGCCTCCGTCAGGCTCGGCGCTGTGTTGCGCAGCAAAGTGTAACTCACGCGTTAGCGCTGCGCGAATGGGTGAGCATTCTCATGCCAGGCACCCTGCGGCAATCGGGCCCACCCACTCGATCACTGCTGTGCGCCCTCGCGCTCGCAACATGAGCAGACCAGATCATCTCGTCCAAGACGCTGCGCAGCTGCTCAGCTGAGGTTGCTCGTCGTTACGATCGGCCGGCTGGCTGACCACCGGGCATCCACGAGAGACCCAAGCGTGTCGTGTTCCCAGTTGGTGAGCTGAAAAGCGCGCAGCTATGTCTCGTCGATCACGAGCACCCCAGCGCTCACCAGGGACGGCCGGTGCAGAGCACCGTCGGGGCGCAACCCATCAAACCAAGTCGGCTGCTGTGAGCCAGCGAACGTGCGTCCCGTCCCGTCCGGCGATCCTGCGCATCTGAGCAGCAGCAGCGTAGGTCTTGCCGGCACCTACTCCGCCGATGTGCACGAGCGAACGCCCGCTGGTGCGTCGGTTCACGCCCGCGCTTCCTGTGCTGCAGCAGCGTCCGGGTGTCCTCGCTTGGCAGGTCGCTCAGCTTGGCGGTCTTGAACACAGCTGGGAGCCGCCGCTCGATGTAAGGTCGGCATGCGGCGGCGGGCAGTGTGCCAGCGTCGAGGGGCTCAGCCTCTGGCTAAGCGTTCGAGCTGCGACGCTGCGTCCAACCGCTCCTCGAACTCCGCGGTGCGCGCGCCTAAGCGGGGCAGAGGTGCCGCTGCTCTCGCTCTGCGATGGGTCGGAGTCGAGTCTCACAGCTCGATCAGCCTCCTGGCCCGCTGCGTTGCGGCAGTTGCCGCGGCCCCCCATTGTTGCGCACCGCAGTGACACTTTCGGGCTCATCAGCCCAACACCCTTTGTTAAGCCACGTCGCTGGGTACTTAACGAACTGCGGTGCGAAGCCTCCTCGCTCAACCTCTGCGGCGTACCGCTCAGCGCCGGCGAGGATCTCGTCGAGGTGCGCTCCGTCCTTGAGCGCCTTGGTGAGCGCTTTGGCTGCAGCCTTGGGTTCCTTGCGTCTTGGGTAGCGCTCCCAGAACGCTTCGAACGGGTCGTTGCTGCTGTGATCGTGCGCCGAGGCGTCAGCCGGTATGTTTCTCTTTCCCCTGGGTCTCTTTCTTACTGGGTCTCTTTTTGCTGCAGGTTCCTGCATGAACACTCCTGCAGCTTTCTGCAGGAACAGTGCTGCAGCTTTCTGCATGATCGTTGCTGCAGGATTCTGCAGGAACGGGGAGCGACTGCTGCAGCGACCCCCAGGGTGGGACCTCCCCGCGCTCCTGGCAGATGTGCGTCTTGCTGCTCGTGTTCATGCGTCGGCGCCGGTACACCCAGCCACGCTCGACCAGTTCAGCGAGGTGGCCGGAAATGGTGCGCTCAGCTGGGATGAGCGCCTCGACCTCGTCGCGGGTGCCGTGCCCGTACTGGACACCTCGAGTAATGAGCGCTCCCTGATACCGGGGATTGGCCATGCTTGCGACGTGTCGCCGGCGAAGCTGAGTAACACGGCGTACATTTATGGCTGCTGCGCTCGGCGCTGGGTCATTTGAACACGAGCGAGTCGGGAACGATTCTGAAGTGTGGATCGGGTAGGAGCGTATGTCTGCTGCTCATCTCGTTGGCCTCCACAGGCTCAGGTTGCGGTGCTGCCCGAGCGTAACCCTCGGCGTTGGGTTGGGCGCTGCTGTCCGCTCTGAGCTGCCCTACAGCGCCGCTCTCGTGTTCCCCGCTGCAACTGTGCAGCACAGCAGAAAACACGAGCGGGGGACGTGCTCAGCGGGACAGTGCTGGGGATCTTCCTCCGTGCTCAAGGTGTTGGACAACCTGCCACACGTCTGCTGCGTTGCGGCCGGTCGGCTCGATCGGGTCGCACAGCTCACGGGTTCCACCTCCCACCTCGAGCGCCGAGAAAATAGCTCGGGCCCACGAGAGGCCTTCCCCGTAGCGCAGCTGCAGCGCTGTCTGTGCTACGTCGTGGATGCGCACCGGGTCGGACTCCTCGTCGAGCGGCTGCAGCGTGGACTCCTGCAGCAGCCCTGGCCGGCTCGGGGTCGGACACGTTGGTTCCCATCGTGTAGTCGAGCCACTCGATGAGTTCCTGCAGGTGGGGCTCACGTCTTGGGCCAAGCATCTGCTCGATGAGTTCCCCGAGCAGCTTGTTGGCCCGGTATTGCATTTCGCCGGGAGCTGGCGCCGCTCGCTTGTCTGCCGGCTGGCGCTCAGCCACCTGGATTAGCGTCGCTGGTGTGAGCAGGTCGAGCTGTGTAAGTGCTTCGCTGAGCGTGGCCGTGCGTGCCTCAATCGACATGTCCTCCCACAAGTACCAACTGACGCTAGAAGACCAGGCATCGCTTCGTGCCCAGTAGCTCCCACACGACGAAACCCAGTCGGTCCCGTTGCTGCCCCATTCGGGCTCGGTCCATCCTAAGCTCTGCGAGCGCTGCAATGAGTTGGTCATCCATCTCCCAGCGACCCCTGTTTCACTCCCTGGTTGGCATGCTGCGAGAGAGCGTCAGCCTCCAGCTTCTCGGCGTGCTCGCTCAGCATGGGCGTCCGCCTGTTCCTGGACTCCCGAGCGAGTCGCTGCGCTCGTGTTCCGCTGCCCTCCAGATGAGCGTTAGCCTCGTCGATCATCTGCGCTTGCTGCGGTAGTGCTTCCTCCTCAGCTGCGAGATGGTGCGCTGCGCCTGAATCTTCTCCAACCTCGTCGCCAGCTTCTGAGCCTCAGCGAGCTGGTCAGCGTTCCAGTCTTGGAACCCTGCTCGTGTGATTGGCGGCCATTGGTGCGTGTCAAACGCCGCGGTCGCCTTCTTGCGCAGGTCCTCGTCTGTGAGCGCTTTGAACCGCTTCCCGACTGCTTGCGTCTTGGGCTGCAGCTGGGGAGGACGCTGCTCGTGCGTCGTCAACCTTCCCGATTGCGATGTTCAGCGCCGCTCCGGGCGTAGCGCTTGGCGTAAGTGAAGATCCCGCCGGCTTTCTGGCCGTCAACACCTCGGGGCATGATGAGCCCAAACTCAACCCACCCTCCCGACTTGTGGCGAAACCTCGTGCGCACGTCAATGTCGCCGGGGTAGGGGCACGGCTGCGACGACTGCACCACCATCACGTCAGCCGCCTCGAAGTGCGGCCGGAGCGCTGTTTGGAGCGCCTCTCGAACGACAGGTAGCGGTAGGTCTATTGGCCGGTATCCGCTTCGCTGTCCGCTTCGATGCGTTGCACTGCGTCTTGGATCTTTGCGACCGCTTCCCAGGCTGCGCCCGGGTCAGCGCCTCCCTCTTGCGTTCCGTGGTTCCACGCTGGGACTGCGTCAGTAGTTGAGGTTTCCATCTTGGGCCTCCTCAGGCTTCGTGTTGGGTTGGTGCTCAGCTCTCGGCTGGCTTGGGTGGGTGTGATCTCAACGGTCATGTTCTCGGGTTCAATGTAGAGACCCGGGACAACCTCGCCTGTGGAGGGGTAAATGATCGCCCCGTCCTTGACCTCCACGAGCCGCTTCACTTTGTCCATGACCGGCACCTGCTTGGCAGGAACAACCTTGAGTGCCTCAGTGGCAGGGGCACCTAGCTTGAGCCCGCGACCAGCTTCGCCTCGCCTTCCTTGCCGGCCACCTTCTTGGCGTAGGCAGCAGTCCGAGTTGACGACACGACCACAGCGGGCAGCTTCTTCGACTTGATCTCGTCGCCCGAGTCCTCGCGGATCCGCTCGATGTACACCTTGAGGGTTCGTTCATAGAACCACTTGCGACGCTCGGGCTAGGCAGTCACCGCTCGTGCCAACCCAGAGCGATCGCACGCTGAGCGGCGGCCGCTTCGTCGATCTGGTCGAACATCTTGCCAGCTCAGTGTCGTGCTGGCGCAGTTGCTAGTCGGCGCAGCCCACCGGCGACCGGCCTTGTCGGCCTCGACCTTCGTCCTCGGGCGCCAGGACCCCTCGATCTGTTCGTCTGAGATATCTGCGCGCTCTGCTCCGAGCTGCAGCAGGTTGGCAATATCGGCGTCGTCCACGGGGTCGTCGCCAACGACCGGCAGGGTTAACGGCAAGTCGAGTACGGGCTTGTCTTCGGGCATTCTGTGCCTCCTCAGGCTTCGGGTGCGCTGTGTTGCGCTGCACAGAGTGTAACTCACGCGTTAGCGGGGGTGCAACCCCGGGCACGGAACGGCCCCGCAGCTTGAAGCTGCGAGGGCCGAACCGGAGCGCTAAGGAACTCACAACGTAACACGCCACGTTGACAACAGATAGCCCCCAGGCTGTCAGGAGTCGATCTCAATCCCAGCCGCAGCGATCAGCTCGCGCAGGTTGCCAACCTCGCGGCGTAGTGCGCTCAGCACCACAGAACACTCATCGGCCTCGTCGTAGGCTTGGCGCAGCAGCTGCCGAGACACAGTCAGCTGTTCGCTCATCGCTGTGTTCTGGGCCTGGAGCTGAGCAAGCAACGACTCGAACCAGCAACGACCGCAGCGTTCTTCTCTACGTCAGCGCGGTCTTCTTCGACTTCTTGCCGGTCAGCTTCGATCTGGGTTTGCCTGAGCGTCACAGCCTTAGTGGCGAGCTGCCCGAGATAGGAGTAGTAGCCCACCGTGCTCCGCGCGATCGCTGTCGGAACAGCAGCGAGCAGCGCCACAATGTGTGGGCTCAGCGCTGCGACCACCACCACAGCTGGGGAGTTCATGGGAGCGGCAGCCGGCCTCGCCGGATCGACGTGATAACTGTCGTCGGCACGTAGGGGATCACAGCGAACATCGCGTCGAGCACAGCAGCAACAATGAACATCACGAACATCGGCACCCACTCCCACGTGAACGCAATCATCAAGCCGAGCACAAAGTTGAGAGCGAACGACAGGACGAGCACAGCGCGACCGTAGAACCGGCCAGGGCGCCAAGCAGCCCCGACGAGCAGCAACCCAATCCCAGCGAGGAGCGCAGCCCACACGTGAATGGGCGCAACCCACGCCACAACTGTGTACCCAGGACTAGACGGGTCTGCAGCGTCTGTGGCGTGGGTGAGCACGAGACCCAACGATCGAACAGCAGCAACAGCGAAGTAACCGCGCAACAGCCAGTCAACAGTGCGAGCGTTGCTGTGATCGCCCACCCCTCAGCCTGCTACTTCTTTTTGATGGCAGCGCTGATCTCTTTGAGCGCTGCCAGCTGCTGGGCCGACTGCGACTTGAGCAACGCCACGTCCTTCGGGTCCGTTCGCATCAGAGCGGTCCACTCGGCCAGCTTGTTGAACTGCTGGCCGAACACTCCTTCCAGCCCGGCGAAGATGAACTCCAAGATTCCGTTCGTTTGGGTCTCCAGCTTCCGGTCAAGCATTGCTTCAAACTTGCGTTCGTCTTCGGGGGTCACGAAATACTCCTCGGTGGGGTGGGGCGGGTTGGGGGTAGTGGGTTGGGTCCTGGTGGCAACGGCCATCCTGCTTGCGACCACTTGCGGATCGGTTTGCCAGGGCACGACGTGGATTTCCAGTCGCTGTGCCGCCATCTGAGAGAGGAGCGCAGCAGTGCAGCAGAAAGGTGGAACGCCCGCTTGGCTTCCGTGGTTACCGCGTCGTCGCCGCCGGCGAGGTAGCAAACAGCGTATGACCGCTGGTTGCCAGCGTTGGTCCCGTTGGCTGCAGTGCGCCGGTTGGCCCACCGGCCTTGGTAGATGATCCCGTGGGGGCATACGACCGCCGAATACGCGAGACCGCTCCACCCTTTCGACAGGTGGTAGTCGTGCCACGCCCTGACAATGGTGGGACACCGATTATGGTCGGAACAGTTCCTCCGCCCTTGCCCCACGGCGAGTCCCCGCCGTAGTGAGCGGTAATGCCCTCGTCTGTGATGTTGCTCGACAAGGCTTTGAACTTGAGACCGAGAGAGACAACAGAGCTGGTCACGGCTCGCTCCTCTTGACTGCATCTTCCCACGCCAGCACCTCGAACAGCTCAACCAGGTCACCCGGTGGGCGCAGCTCATCGTCGTCAGCGTCGGTGTCCTCAGGGTGGGGATCGCTCGAGGGCGGGAGGGCTCCACAAAGTCTGGGTGATCAACGACAGGGTCAACATTGGTTCCCATTAGCGTTGCCATGACGCCGGGGTGAGAGTCCAACAGCGTTACCGACAGGGGGCTCGACGAAAGCAAAGGACGCAGACCGGGCAGGTTGGCAGCAACAGTTTCAACGTCAGGGTCTCCACGAGCTGGGGGCCACGGCTTCACTTTCCGACGGGCGAGCACAATGCCAACCAGCGCGCCGATCGCGTTGGCGACGGATACACCGCCTTCGTTTGATCCACAGTGAGCGTCGCCCCGGAACGCAGTGACGAGAACAGTCAGGGCGTTGACGAGAGCGAAGCACCCCGAGATGATCGCTGCGACAGGCTCACCTCGCACAAGGCCGGACAGGGACTCTCTTGGTTGGCTCATCCACGCAATCTACCACCAGGCGGGCGCCCGGAATTGCCCCACACTGTCTTCGCAGGCCGCTACACCAGCCGCGTAACCGGCTCGGGCACTGGCACAGTCGCCGGCGGCGGGGGAGGGGCCAGCACGGGCGCTTCTGTGGGCTCGGGCCGTGCGGGCTCTGCTGGCGGCTCCACGTCAAGCAACACGAGCGCCACGAGCAGCAGCACCACACACCCCGCAGCAACGACCGCTAAGCGGGTACGAACCGACACCGCTCGCCACGCTGCGATCACGAGCCCGCCATTCGCTGGACCATGAGCACCGTGACGGTAACTAGCAGCGCAATGAAGCACACCACGCCGATTACTGTGGCGATGCGCATTACGAGCGTCTCTAGCGGGTCGCTCGCTGCAGCGCTCTGAGGCGCCTTGTCTAGCTCGGAACGGTAGTGCTCCCAGACCACTCCGAATGAGTCGTCGCTAAGACTGTGTGCCAAGGCGCTTGGCACGTCGGGCAGCCACCTGCCGGTCCCCAGCTCGATCCGGCCGGGCTCGTCTGGAGCGAACGGGGACCAGCCATTATCCGCTCGTCTCAGCGTCGTCAGGGGTGGCCACAATCGCAGCAGCGAGCGTTAGCGGTCGCAGCAGCTCGAAGTTCATCCCCGAAGCGAGATGCACCGCATCGAGTACGTCGGCCAGTTCATCAGCGCCCACGTCCGTCTCGTCAATCCCGGGGGGCAACACTTGCATGACCAGTCCCAGCGCATATTTCGATTGACCGAAACTGGCCGGTGAGCGGACTTCAACACCAGAGCGACCGTCAACGGTGTCGCCCCTTCGGGAAGCCGAGCAGCGAACTGTTCCGCCCAGCGGGCCACCTGAGCGAACTGGCCGTCAGGGAGCACCAGCTTTCCTTGCCGCCAATCAGTGACAGCGTTCTGCAGTTCGTCGCCCCCCCATGACTGACTGTTGACGTACTCACGGGCTTCGTCGATGGTTTCCATTCGGTGCCTCCTCAGGCTTCGGGTCGCCCCATCTGGGGGGGGACGCCATTCACAGTAACGACCGCGCAACAGCAGCGCAACTGGTGCGGCGCCGCCCGCTGTGAGGCTCGTCGCTTAGTGTGCTCGCATGAGACGCACAGCCCTACTCTTCACAGCCATCACAGTCCTCCTCATCGCTCCTGGGTGCCTACCAGCGCCCACCGGCCCCGCAACGCTCATCATTGGGGACAGCAACACGATCGGGACAGCATGGGGCCGGCCAGCATCGTGGGCAGAGCAGCTCTCCTGCTCCCCCGACGTGTGGGCATGGGGCGGCACCGGGATCACCCGATCCGGGTACACCGGCGGCGGACCAATCACCCTGACCGCCGACCTCGACACCATCATGAACGGACGTACCGGTGACCACGTAGCCGTCATGCTGGGCACCAACGACGCCCTTGGACGCACCAGCCTTCCGACCGTCGCCCAACTCAACACGCTCACCGACCGGATCATCGCCACCGGTGCAGCATCGGTCCGGTGGATCACCATCCCACCTCTCCGCGCTGACGTGTCGGCTACGACCAGGGCACGACGCGACACCCTGAACACCCGCATCACCCAGACCGCCAATCACCTGGACAGCAGCGGCGCATTCGGTGGCGCGGCGACCCTCCCCCCGAACATGGCAGCCGACTCCCTCCACCTCAACCAGAACGGTCACGCCACCCTCGGCTACCACATGGCCGTCAACACCAACCTGTGCGGCTGAGACACCGCGACAGCCCGACACCCGGTCTAGCCTGACCACCATGGCCAACAACTGTCACCTGGAGAACGCACCGTGCTACCTGGCGGCGGTCGTCCTCGACGAGGACGGGTTCATCGTTGACGGCGCACCGGTCTACGCGACCGAGGGGATCATCACGTTTCGCCCTGAGGTCGAGAGCGAGAACGGCACCGACCTGACCCGGACAGGTTGGACAGCGAACACCCTCGCTGGCCACCGCGCCGAGAAGTGGTGGAACCTGACCGGCGAAATCGCCACCAAAGACTGGGCGCTGTTCGAAGCGCTGACCGCTCAGCCAGCAGTCCGCAACGTGGCCGATGATGTCGTCGGGTTCCACCGGCCACTCCAACACGGCGGGGTCGGCAACACCAAGCCTAGCGCCGCCATCGTCATCGTCACCGGGTCAACCCCTGACGAGTCCTACGGGTGCGCCACCCCAGCCAGCGGCCAGACACCGTGTGTCGGCCAGTTCTGGCCGCTCACGACCGACTGGAATGTTGACCTCCCAGAGAAATCGGCGACAGCGCCGACCATCCCTTTCACAGCGAAGGCCTTCGGAGCGCTCCACCCGACCGGCGGGGTACTCAACCTGTGGCCAGCAACCGCCAACCCGCCAGGGATACCCCGCGGGATGGCCGTCAGCGAGGCGTTCGTTGACTGCTCGGCTCTGCCGACACTCGACGGCAACACGATCGTCACCCCACCACTACCCGAACCGTCCGGGCCGGTCACCAGAATCTTGGGTGACTCCAACACCCAATCAGGTAGCTCGTGGGCGCACCAACTGGCGTGCACCCCCACCAAGTGGGCATGGGGCGGCCTCGGGGTCTGGGCGAAGGCGATCTACCTCGCCAACCAATCCCTCGACCTGAACATGGCCGAAATCGTCGGGCCAACACCCGGCCGACGGATCGTCGTCATGCTCGGCACCAACGACGTGACCCCGACCGCCGGGTTCCAAGGGATGACAACCGCCCCGCAGATCACATACGCCCTCAACCGGATGGCACACCGGATGGTCCGCGACCATGCCGCACAATCGGTGAGGTGGATGACGATCCCACCCGTTCGCGCAACCTCGTCGCCCGAACGGATCGCCCGAACCGAACTGTGGAACCAAGCGATCTTGGCGACCCCCTACGCGGTGGACGCCCGAGGTGCTTTCCTGCCGCGCTCCCCGACGGCGACTCCTCCGACGACGTGCACCTCAACGCCAGCGGGCACACCAAACTGGCCAACTACGTGTCACCCCTGATCTGCACCTACCCGTAGGTCACGCCTTGCGGGCACGACGCAACGACGCGCGAGCCGAGAACCCAACCTGGGTTCCCAACCTGATCGTCGCGCTCCCTTCCGTCTTCCGGGCGTAAGGTGTCAGATCGGTCACGTCACCCCAGGCGTCCGACCACACGATGTAGAGGCCGTGGTGCTCAGGGTCGAATGGTGGGGTCCGCTCTGACACCCGGAACCCGCGCAACGGGTCAGCGCCTTGCACCCCGGAGTCGAGGTTGTCCGACCCGTCCGATGCGACACCCACATCAGGGTCGAACACGGCGACCGGGGCACCCAGCGGAAGAATCTCGGCGTCAGAGTTGTTGGTCATTTCGACGGTCCACGACAGGGTGGCCAGGTTGTTGCGGGTCAGCATCGATCGGGCGGTCGAGGTCAGCTGGGCGGCGCTGGTGTCTTCAACGCGGGTGGGTGACACGGTGTCACGGCCGAGCGGGCCAAGACCGTTCGGGTGTTGAGGGGCCAACGAAGTCCTTCGACGCGGTCCCGTACGGTGATGCCGTCCAGCTGTTCCCCTCCGACGACGTTGCCCACACCTTGGACACTTTGCCTTCGCCGTCCACGGTCTGGGCGATGTCGGCTTTCAGGATTCGTGGTGCGTTGGTGCCGAACTTGCTTCCGGGGCGTGGCACCAGCGCCTGGTCGAGGACTGGCGACACCACAATGTCGGTGGACGCTTCGGAGCCCCACAACGTAGCGGCGGGCGCGATGTTGAGCGACGGCCACGGTATCCCTTCGCGTTCGGTGAGGAGGACTTCCCAAGCTGCGTCAGGCGCATGCGGTCCACTGGGTGAGCTCCAACGGGTCGTGCCAGGTGTCGTCCAGGTTGACGACACCGAATGTTGGCCCGTCAGGCCCGGACGCCACCTTGGGGCCTCTCCTCACGATGGAAAGGAACGTGTCACCGGCGACCAGACCAACGCAGTCCTCGATCGTCAGGTTGGTTTGCCCGTAGTACAGGCCGGGAAACACCGGTTTTGGGTCAGTCCGTCATCCGCGGCGAGATACCACGACAGCGGGCGGGTCGTCAGCGTTGTCACCCAGCGCTCGCGGGTGCCGTTGGTCAGCAGGCCGATCCCCGACGACGCCCTCGCGATCGTGTCCCGTCCTGCCGCCTCCGCCTCACCGAGGGGGAACCTCCCCTTGGTTGTCATCACCCACGACGCCAACGACCGGTCGATGTTCGCCAGCCGTGCCGCCAACCCGGTAGGTACACCTTCCAGCTGGATCGTCCCCATCTCAGCGGACGGGTTCATGATCGCCTGGGGGATCACGATGCCGGTCCGACGACGACCCGCTGCCGGGTGTAGTTCCGGGTCCGGTAGGAAGCCCCGTCGACTTCGACCCTGAACCGTTGCCCCATGTCGTTGACCTGTGCGGTCCCAGCACCGACGCTTGTCCCCAACGACACCTCGCGCTGACCAACCAGGGTGATCCCGGTCGAGTTGACCGCCCGCACTCCGATGATGTGCCCGTTCCCGTCGTTCACGTCAGAGTTGTGGGTCGCAGCGATACTCATCGTTCCACGGAGGGACGCCCAGAAGCTGAACCCGTCCTCACCGCGACGCAACTCGGCTTCCCAGCGGGTCACCGTCGTCTGGATACCACCAGCGAACGGGGCGTCACGGTCGGCCATCCACGTTACCCGCAACGTCTCCGAGTCAGCGTAGATCACCGTCAGAGTCGAAGGGTTCGCCATCCCGGTCAGGAACTGTGAGATCGTCAGGGCAGGGGACGCCTTGAGTTCACCGGTCGCCTGATCGAACTGCAACAGCCGATGTTCGGTCATCGGAGTTGCAGGCGAGTTGCCGACCGCCGGACGTGCAGCGAACGGCAACTCGATCCCCGCTTTCCCGTTCCGCAACCGGACCGGATACCCGGCGGTGGGCTGACCGTGCATCGGCCACCACACACCGGCAGCGAACACCTCGACACGAGGTGACCCGGCCAGGAATTGGCGGGCACGCGTACGTCGTCAACGACAACGAGGTCAACTGTGGGAACGCGACACGGGTCAGCCTCCCTCCAACGGGTTGTCGGAGTACGCGTCCCGGCCCGCGGGAACGCCGAGGAGAACTGGACCGGTGACGACACCGCATACGAGTTGCCGAACAGGCTGGTCGTCACCTTGGCTGTCTCCTGGGTCAACCGTCGCAACCCGACCGACACCGACCGTTCTTGGGGTACTTGCTGACCGGAGTCGATGTCGCCCCTCGACGCCATGGCGGGCCACGCCGCGCCGGTCGCCTCCCCGGCGGACACCACTTGGTAGATGCCGTCGATCGACGGGCGCACGTCCGACCACACCGGGACGATCATCCCTTCGGTCAACGTCGCCCAACCCAACGCTCGAACGTCCACCGCTGCCTGCCCGTGTTCAACACACGGGACGATCACACCGGACAGCTGAAACGTGGACCCTCGGTTGGGGTAGTCGCGGTGAACGTGGTCGGCTCCGCAACGTCAGCGGTCAACCATCCGACGTGCACCGCTGGCTTGTCGTGTTCGCATCCCATCAGACCTCCAACCTACCCGGCGTTCGCCATCGCTTCGGCGGCAACACGACGGCCTTCCGCTGTCCGGAACACTTCGCGGAGCATCGCCATCAACTCGCGGCGGTCCAGCTTGGAGAGGGTCGCCTTGTCCCCTGACACGACCAGTTCGATGATGTGTTTGACCGTGCGCATCTCGTCGCCTTCACCACCGGTTTGCGCTCTGCTCGCTGGAGCCTCGGGAGAGGCCCTGTTCACAATTCGTCGCAGCTCTTCGAGCGCTCCCCTTGTGATGGTAGGCGACGCCGCTCTGTGGCTGACAGGGGGTGCTAGCGCTGACATTCGGAGCGTAGCGTCACGTTGCTGCGCTGGAGATGCTGCTGAGGGGCTCACGCCGAGCCCCGGCGCTCCTGCCCCGACGCTCCTCACCGCTATCCCGAGCGCCCGTGTCTGGTCGCGGGTGAACACCGTCTCCTGACCAAGAACCGTTACTGTGCGCTCCTGGTCCCGCCGGCCTGGAACGACACCTCCAGTGTGAAACGACTCGTAGGTCGGCAGCTTCGGCATCGAATACGTCTCGCCTCGCCCGGGCACCCCAATGATGTCGGGCACTGTGAACGACAGTTCACCGACCGTGTTGTTCCAGATCTTCGCGATCCAGTTGAACGCACCACCGGCGAGGTCTTTCAGCCCAGTGAACGCTGAGCCGATCCCGTTGAGGAGCCCACCAATCAGGTCCTTCCCTTTGTTGAACAGGAACTTCCCGACGTTGCCGATCGTTTCGACGATCTTCCCTGGCAGATCTCTGAACCAGTTCATCACTCCAGCTGCCAACTCCGGAATCTTCTCGCGCAGCCAGATCCACGCGTGCGCCATCCACAACACGAGCTGTTCCTTGAAGCCGCCCACCTTCTCGATCAGCCAGCCGGGGAGACCCTTGAACCAATCGAGCACCGCTCCCACAAGTCGGGGAAGGTTCGTGACAAGCCAAGAAAGAGCGGTGCCGGCCCAACTCACCAACTGATCCTTCAGCGCTATCGCTGCGCCCACCAGCCTGCCGGGCAGCCCCTTGAACCACTCGATCACGCCCAGAGCTATCTCCCCCATCTTGGGGACCAGCCACTCGAACGCTGCAGTCAGCGCCTCGAGCAACTTGATGGGCAGAGACACCAACCCCTTGACCAGGTTGACGACAAGCCAGAACCCTTTCTCTAGGGCCCACGGGATCGCGGTTCCAACAAACCAGCTAGCCAGTGACACGAGCGCCTGACCCAAGAACGCGATCGCCTTCGGTGCAAACTCGACAGCCCACCCAACGATCGCACCCAGCAGCGAAGCTGCCTTTGTGACCATCCACGGGATTGCTGTCGTTACGAACCAAGCGCCCAGAGCAATCAGCGCCTGGCCGAGCCACATGATCGCCTTCGGTGCGAACTCGACAACCCACCCGAGGATGGCCCCACCCAGAGCAATCGACTGGGTAACAAGCCACGGGATCGCAGTCGTCACAAACCAGACACCGAGCTGAATCAGCGCTTCTCCGAGCCACACGATCGCCTTCGGTGCGAACTCAATAGCCCACCCAACAATCGCCCCACCGAGCTGGAGCGCTTTCTCTGCCATCCACGGGACAGCTGTTCCCACGATCCAAACGCCGATCGCTAGCAGCGCTTCCCCGAGCCACACAATCGCCTTAGGGGGCGTACTCAGAGACCCACCCGATAGCCGCTGTGAGGAGTATGCCTCCTTTCTCGACGATAAACGGAACAGCAGTCGACGTGAACCATGTGCCCAGCTTGCTGAGCAGCTCACCCAGGATCGTGCCGAGTTCCCCGTAGAGGTTCTTCAGGGTCGCGAACCCGTTCTTGATTGCCTCCCAAGCGCCGGCAAAGTCACCGGTGAACACCTTGGCGAGCACCTTGGCTGCAGTGATGATCGGCGTCAGGTAAATCTTCCCGATGATCGTGCCGACCTTCTTGATGACCGGCCAAACCTTGGCCCATGCGTCCATGAACGCCCCACCGATAACGGTGGCCACCTTCTTGACCGTGTCCCAGAGTCCCAGCAAGAACCGGCCGACAGCGTCCACAGCAGAGCGGAACGGCTCGAAGTTCTTGTAGGCGTACATCCGACAGCTCCACCCAAAGCGACAACAGCGAGCACGACTGCTGTGACAGGCCACGAAATAGCCATCAGCGACCCGGCCAGGGGAACAGTGGTGAGCAGCCACGCAGCGAACAACCCGGTTAGCACCATCACCACCGGCTTGAACGTGAGCAACGTCGCTACAAGCGAAGCAGCGTGAGTTGCCAGTGAGATCATCGGCGGGAGGATCGGCAGCAACGACACCAGAATGTCAGCGAACGCCAACGCCAGGTCGCCAATCGCTTTCACCATGCGAGGCTCAGCAAACGCTGATATGGCAGGAGCGAGCGCCTCCCCGAGCATCCCAACGATCTCGCCGCCCACCTCGAGCAACGGCGAGAACGCCACGAGCAGCTCCCCGCAGCGCCGGCAATCGCTGTGACCCCCGGGCCCGCCGCCTCAAACCCGACGGCCAACGACTTCGTGAACGTGCCCAGAGGGCCCATCAGTTCTTTCAGCACACCCCCGCCGACTGTGGCAACAGTGCCAAGCAGCGTCGCGAACGGGCCCACAACCTTGCCGAACTCTGGTCCCAGCTCCCCACCATCGACTGGATCTCTTTAATGCTCGCCTCGGAGCTCGGGCATGGCTGCTCCGCCGGCGATAAGCGCAGCGGTCTCGAACTCGCCGCCGAGCTGCTCAAGGTCACCCTTGATGTTGTCCAGCTTGGTTTTGGCTAGCTCTGTCGCGTACCCAGAATCAGCAACAGCGTCGGTCCACTTGTTGACGCCCTCCGCGCCTTCGTTGTAGAGGATGTTTGCTGCGCGGATAGCGTCGGTGCCAAACCAGGCCTGCATCTCCGCTGCTCGCATCTCGGGCGTTAGGTCACCGAAAGCGTCTTGCATCGCCTGCGCAGACTCGGCCAAACCGATGAACTCGCCCTTCGAGTCGAAGAACGAGAGACCTAGCCGCTCTGCTTGCTCGCCCTGCTTGCGTGTGGCGGGAACGAGGCGCTGCAGCATCGTCTTAAACGAAGTGCCAGCGTCTGAACCTTCGAGGCTCTGCTGGGAGAACATGGACAGGGCGCCAACTGTTTCCTCCATCGAGATGCCAAACGAGTTCGCCCCTAGCGCCGACTGGGAAAGGCCGAGACCAAGGCCTTCAACGTCGGTGGACGACTTGTTTGCGCCAGCAGCGAGCACGTCAGCTGCGAACGTGGCGTCCTTGCCTTTCAACCCGAACGCGTTCAACTGGTTGGAGGTGATCTCCGCAGCGACGCCCAAGTCCAACGCCCCAGCGCCGGCCAACCCGAGCGCCCCCGGCACCGCACCGCCGAGCACATCTCCGAGCCCCACACCAGCCTTGATCAGCTCGATTTGAGCAGTGACCACCTCAGACGCTGAGAACGCTGTTGAGGCGCCCAAGTCGAGGGCCTGCGCCTCGAGGAGTTTCATTTGGGCGTCGGTGGCTCCGGCGGTTCCCTTCAAGTCTGCGAGAGCCTCAGTGAAGTCTGCGGACTTCTTGGCGCTCGCACCAAACAGCCCCGCTGACGCGATCGCTGGGAGCCCAACAGCTGCACCCCCGGCCAGCGCCCCCATCATCAGCCCGCCACTACCACCCGCAGACGCTGCGCCCATGCTCGCTGCGAGCTGCGTCGTGTCAGCTCGCAGATTCATGTCGATGCTGAACTTGTTGGAGAGCGACGCAGCGATGGTCTTGAGTTTCACGGCCAGCGCCGGCGAGTCAGCGTCGAGCGGAACATCGACCGCTTTCCCTGCCCGCGCTGCTGCTTGCGCTTTGGCTTTCGCTAGCGGGACCGCCCCAGTGCGCATCTCAGCGCCGAGAGGCACGTCCACTTGCTGCCCTAGCGCAACCGCTTTAGCGCGCAGCTGCCCGGCTGACCCGGGCTGCAGGGTGGGAACGAAGAACAGCTTCCCTACCGGGTTCACTCGGGCAGCGAACGCTTTCGCCTCAGCACGAAGCGGGGCAACCGAACCCGACGCGATCCCAACATCGAACTTGACCGCAGTATCACCGGACAGCCGGGTGGCGAGCGCTTTCACCTGCGTCTTCAGCTGAGTGGCCGCACCGGACACGAGCGCCACATCAAACTTGATTGGCACCGATCCAGAGAGCCGCTGAGATAACGCCCGAGCCTCAGCTTTCAGCTCAGCTGCTGACCCGGTCTGCAGATCAACGTCGAACGCCAGCGACGGCTTTGACTTCTTGCTCGCCAGAACGGCTGCGGTTTTAAGTTCCTGAGCTGCGCCTGCCTGCAAGTCAACATCAAACGTCAGCGACGGTTTCGCTTTCTGGCCGGCGAGCATCCCGGCCGACTTGAGTTCCTGAGATGCGCCACGCTGCAGCTCCACATCAAACGTCAGGACAGGTTTGATCCGAGCATTCAGCGCTTTAGCGTCAGCCGTGAGCATCTGCGCCGACCGCTTCGCTAGCTCCGGTGAGAATGTCACCTCAGCATCAACGAGCGAGTTCTGAGCTGCGACCATCTTCCCGAGCCGAGACTTGAACCCCCGTGCCAACTCAGGCTCAATCTGAATCTCAGCTTTGTGGGTTTGCTCAGCTTTGGTCAGCAGGGTGCGCAGCGCCGGCGAGAAACCCTTCCCATCAGGGAGGACGGTTACGTCTACTGCGCCTGCGGTGTCAGTGGCCATGAGGAGGCCAGCCTATCCTCCAGTTGCTGTTCTCCATGGTGACGCCGCCACAGCAGCCTCAACTTCTTTGGCGTCACGCGTCCGCACCCTGGGGGCCCCGTTGGATCCCTTGGCGCCATGCTTGCGCAGCAGTTCGCTCATCGCCTTGTCGAGGCTTTCTCGCGACGTGGCGTTGAACACGGCTGAGTAGAGCGCTCGATCTTCGGGCTCTGCGTGCTCGGTCACAATCCGCCACGTCACTGCGCACCATTCGCGCAGACTCAGACTGGCAGGATTCTGGCCGCCAGCAATCAGCACACCGAGCACGTCATCGGCCATTGCTGTGGCGATGTGTTGGGCGCCTACCGCGCCCCAGTAGGGCGCCCAGCTCGCTTGGCGGTGCGACGCTGCTCGCGGTTCTCGAACACTGCTGCCAGTTTGGTTGTGATCTTCTGCAGCGACGGGAGGCTCACTTCCTCCGCTTCGTAGGCTTCGAACGCTGTCTCAGCGAACTGGTCGCGCTGGTCGGCCTGCACGAGACCGCACAGCTGGCCGAGCACGAAACCCGCCGGGTTCTGGTTGCCGTCGGGAAGGTTCGTGTCGATGTACGGGGCCGGCGCCATGTCCCAGCTGCGACCGAACAGCCGGAACGAGCCGGGGGACCGCTTGGGCTCCTTGTCGACCACGTCGGCGTCGAGGTCGAACAGCGGGTCAACCACGTCGAGGTCGTCAACGGTCAGCCGCTTGGCGTCGTTGGGGTAGTCCTCGTCCTCAGTGTGCCGATCGTCTGCCATGCGGTGTTGCTCCTTGGTGCTCAGCGCTCCCGGTAGGAGACGCCTCGGTGGTTGCGCGCCACGGTAGCAGCCGCCTTTGACAAGTACTTGCGCGGAGGTGACCCCTTGACTTTCTTCGCGAACACCCACCCCCCACCGCGAGGGTTTCGCCACGCAAGCATCCTGGCGTTCTTCGGTCGGATCGGGGCCCGTCTCGGCCCGTAAATACCAGTCCCGTCGTGCTGCCATTTCGGCACGTTCGGGGTTGGGTGCTCCGACACGACGCGTACCTGATTGCGCACAGCGTCCACTTTGACGTGGATGCCTGGTGCGAGCCGCCGGTCGGGCATCACAGCCGAGCGCAGCACGTTCATTCGAGCGATCATCTGGATGGCTTTGGCGTTGGCGATCAGCCCGGGCAGCGCTGCTCGCTCTGCGATCTTGTCAGCTTGCGGGTAGACCTTCATTGCCCTCAGCCTCACTGGCGGGCTCAGGGGTGCCCACCTCGAGCAGACCGGCAACCTCGGGGGGCGCCTCAGCTCGCGAGGGGTCCTCCTCCGCCTGCACGACCTCTGCGAGCCCCGCACGAACGACCGGGTGCGTCTCGTCGCCGGCAAACAGCTCCCCGGCTCTCAGACCGGCTGCAGCTTGCCGGGCGCGGTAGGTGCGCGTCTCGGGCTCGGGCTGCTTCTTGGCGGTCGTCTTGCGGCGTGCGGTCATTGCTGCTCCCTGGTTTGATTAGCTCGTCAGTCTACGGTGACTTCCATGGTGTAGAGACTCATCCCGCCCGTCGTGGAAACGTGAACCCACCCCTCGGACGCCTGTTTGGTTTGGCACCGGCCAAGCACCGACGACGGCTGCCGGCGCGCTGTGGCGAGGCCTCGCAGCATCTGATCCCGAGTCTCGGCTTGGCGGAGCGCGTAATCCGATTCGGTGTCAGGGTCGGGGATCTCGTCTGCTTGGGGGATGGGGGTGCACTGGTGGAGCGACAGCTTAATGGTTGCTGAGCGCACGAGCCGCCGACCGTCCGCAGTCTTGTAGCCGTCTTTGACGATGGTGGCTGTGAGCTGGCACGGGCACCCCCCGGGCGGTGGCCCTTCAGGCGTGGCGTCTGTGGTAACGAACGCACGGGCGCACTCTGCGCCGCACAGGAACGCAGCGTCGAGGAGCGCTTGGGCAATCTGCCACGAGCGTGGTGACACGTCAGCTGGCGGGACGGGCTCAGGGGGCAACACCGTGAACTCGACGGTCGTCTCGCCGTCTGGTGTGGTGACCGTGATAGTGGCTGGCCCGTCGGGGCAGCCGGGAGGTACGACAACGGTGATGATGTTGCCGTCGTTGCTGACGATGGCGACAGGATCGCCGCACATGGTGACGGTGGCGCCGGTCAGGTTGGTGCCGACGATCTGGATGGTGGCACCGGGGCGGGCGGCGCCGGGGAACACTGCGACGACGGTCGGGTCGGGCGGGCAGCCCTCGCAGTCGAGGTATTCGATCGGGTACGGGTCAGACGACCCGGCGCTGTTCGTGAGGACCAGGTCGTAGGTGCCGGGCGGCAGGACTGGCGCACCCATAACCACGAAGCCAACTCCGCCGACGTCGAGCACCCCAACGACCCCGACGTCCACTCCGCCTACCTCGGCGCTAACCACGTCAGTGATCGGGAAGATGACGGGGATCAGCACCTGCTGGCTGTCGGCGGCGTCGGCACAGAGGTATAACGGGTACGCTCCGTAAATGACCGGCACGGTGACAACCGGCGGCGCCTCGAACGTGAACGTCTCAGCGGCGCTGGTGCCTGCGGGGGTGGTGATCGTGACGGGGGCGGGGCCTGCGGTGTGTGCCGGGCTGGTGACCGTGGCGAGGCTGCCGGACGGGTCCACGGTCAGCCCGGTGCCTGCCGTGCCGCCGAAGTCCACGGCGGTAGCGCCGGTCAGGTCGGTGCCGATGATATCGACGAGCGTGCCGCCCGTGTCGGGGCCAGACGTGGGGATCAGCTTGGTGATCGTCGGCGGTGGGGTCGGTGGCACCCGTCGTCGGGTACGCGGCCCGCTGGACGGACCCGGCCCAGCGCCCGGAGCGTCAGCGTGGCGCCCTCGTAGGTCGGCGGGGGTGTCGGGGGGGATCGCGGCGACCCGTCGCCGTTCACCGTGGCCCCGTCGGCGGACGAGCGTGGCTCCCGGGTGTGGGGGTGGCGTGCGCGTTGTGCGCCGGTTCGGTGAACGCCCAGGGCTGCGGGGCAGCGGCCGCCGACGAACGTCACCCGGCCCCCCGGCGCCGCGTGGGTCAGCGGGTCGGGGCCCCGCCACCGAGCGGTGCCGACCGGGGCGACGAGCAGAGCGGGGAGGTGGAACGGCTGCCGACCGGCCGCCGCAGCCGCCCGCCGGGTTCCCATCGCGCGGTGCCGTCATCGTGGGGCGCGGGCCCAGGTGGTCGGGCGCCAGCACCCGCGGGGGGTGCCGGGCCACCGGGCCGCGCCGGCGCCGACGGCCGGCACGGGATTCGTCAGCGGCCATTAGCGGCACCCCCCAGGGTTCAGCCGTGCCGACTCGGCCCTGAGCGCCCGAGCCTGTGCGGCCTGCACCGGGTGGATCGTCGTGCTGTTGCTCATCAGCAGCCGCTCATTCGGCCCAGCGACCGCATCTGCGACCTCTGGCCCGACACCCAATAGGCCCCAGGCTGAACCGGCACCTGCATAGCGTTGTCCTTCGGGCCCGACAACCAATGAGGTAACCCCATGGTGTGCCCGCCGCTGTGCAACGCCAGCCCCCATGACGGCGTCCCTGTAATGCGGATCACCCACGCAGACCACGTCCTGCCACCAGACCGCCGGATAGTGGGGGTGGTCACATCAGACGCCCAACCTGGCCGCGACGACGGGCCAGCCCAGACCACACGGACCCCCCTGTCGGCGGCCTGCTGCCGGGTCCCCCGGGAGAACCGGTAGCCGGTGTGCTTGCCGATGTCGTCGAACGCCGCACGGACCCACGCCCCGTTCGGCACATTGCTGTCGATCGACAGCGGCACCACGCAACTAGGGAACGCTCGGGCCTCGGTGTACGCCGGGGGTAGCGCCGGAATGCACGACGTCAACCCAGCCAGCAACACCCCAGCTAGCAACACCCTCATCAGAACGCCAACGAGACGCACAAGCAATGCCCGTGCGTCTCGTTGTTCCCATCACCAGATTCGACCATGAACCCCAGACTACGGGGCGGGCACCCGGGGCGCCGGATGAGCGAGGGTCGCGTCGCAGTCGATCGCTGGCAGGGCTGAGCAGGTCACAAACGCCTCAGAGACCGCCGAGTTGGCCGAAATGAACGCCGGGACAGCGTCAGACGGCCACAGGTTCAGCACACCAGCGTTCTGGTTGGGGGAACCGAACGCCTTGGCGTCGAACTTGATCGTCGGAGCGTCTGCCGACTTCTCTGCCAGATCGATGTTCCATGACGTGGTGAGCGGCCAGAACTGGCCGACGCACTCAGTGGCGCCAGACTCGGGAACAGTGCACCCGGCGTCGGAGATGCCAGCAGCAGTGACGATCACGAGCGCAGCACGGGGCTTCCGCTCAGTGCCACAGCCCACCCCGCCGCGCTGGATCGGCCGTTCGTAGCCGACCACGTTGCCGTCGCCGTCCAAGACCACCGGGTTCCCGGTGAGCATCCCGAACAGAGCCCAGTCTTTGGTGGCGATCTCGCCGGTGAGGTTCCACCACTTCTCGGCACGCTCGCCGGTTGTGGCGGGCCCGATCCGCTTGCCCGCCCAGTTCAGCCGCGAGTAGTCCACGCCGTCCTCGGACTCGATCTCAGGCGTGAACGTGATCATGCCCTCCGACGTGTAGACGGGCGCCGCCGCGACGATTTGGCACGACGCGTTCAGCTCGACCGCAGCCATGAGGCATGGGGCGTTCTCTAGGTGGCAGTTGTTGGCCATGTCAGTTCTCCTTGGTGAGGGAATCGGTGACCGGCGCGAGCCGGCTGGGAAGGGTCTTGCGGGAGTTGTCCGACGCTGCGTTGGCCTCGAGCGCTGCTGCTGCTCTCACCGGGTCGGAGCCAACCCACTCGACGATCTCGTCGATCGTCTTGCCGGCCAGCTCAGCTGCAGCGTCGGGGAGCAGGTCGGCGTCGAACTGGGGTGCAGGCTGCGCCTCGAGCACGGGCGCCACTGGGGTGTCGAGGGGCACGCCAGCTGCGGAGTTGCGCAGCCCAGAGCGAGTGACCACCAGCATCGTTGTGGTAGTGCGAGTCTTGGGTCTCATTGAGTCACCATCACTTCTGAGGTCGGGGTGTCCTGCGTCCAGATACGGGGCCGGTAGCCAGTCCCCGCTGAGCGCAGCCAGTCATCTACCGCTGCGATCCCAGTGGCACCCTTGATCCGTTGGCGCGACTCGGACGCTTCGATCATGTACTCGACGCCGTCCCGAGAGACGACCTTGACGCCTGCTGGCAGATCGCACTCGGTTCCTGCCGTGTTGCACCACGTCTTGGCGAGCTGCGCCGCGTATTCGTCGATGGCGTTCGCTGCGTCGATCGGCCAAGGCCGGCCGGTGAGATAGTCGATCTCGACCAGTTCGGGGAACGGGTCAGCCGACACGAGCCGCTTAGTGTTCCAGTCCACTCGCCAGCCGACGATCGGGTTGCCCGTGCTCGGATCGGTCACTTCGTCCACAGTGGTCGCGTCGGGGGGAAGCGCCACGCTGTAACGGTGGTCGTGTCGGCACGAGCAGCCTTGCATCGAGCCCGTGAGGTTCCGGCCACAAACAAGGTGGGACGCCGAGCACACATCAGCCGAGTGAGGGCACTGCCCAAACCGGGCCCCGGTTGCCTCCCACAGCCGGAACGCAGCAACAGCGCGCACGCGGGCCCACACGTCAGGGTCCACACCCGAGGGGGTGGGGCATTCCTGAGCGGGAATCGTGCAGGGTTCCCACACGAAGCCAGGAGCGGACACGGGCGCCACGATCAGGTCCAGGTGCCCAACGGTGGGGCGTCGATTGCTGCCACGTCAACCCCGGGAGCGACTTCCGGCCAATCCCAGATCGCAGCCTGCGACACGGTGAGCTGTGCGTCGTTGGTGGCCACGAGCGGGTCGGGACGTGTGACCGTTACCGGGCCGAGTCGTAGCGACGGCTGAGGTGTCCAAGCAACACGGAACGTCCCAGCTGGAGCGCCGGCACCAATCGCCAACGGCGAGTAGGCCGGCTCGTCGATCAGAGGCACCCGGTCAACCCCGACGGTGGGGAGACCACCAGCGACCATGTTGAGATGCTTGACGGCCATGTTGGACAGGCCCGCCGGGAACCAGAACACTCCGAGGTCGGAGCGGGCCGCGACGGTGCGCGCATAGACGCCCAGCTTGAGGAGCGCTTCGCTGGTCCCATCAAACCCAGTTGAGGTGACCGCCCCGAAGTCGTTGGCCACGTTTCGAGTCGCTGACCCGGTGAGCGACTGTGACACGTTCCCGTCCTGGTCGGTGTGCACCATGTTGGGGTCGGTCACGAGCTGCCCCAGCTTGCGGGGGAACACTCGGGCATGCTGAGCGCGGGCCGCTTGCTCCCACTTGGATTCGTCGAGGTGCGACATGAGCGAGCACGCGACAGTCGTGGTGACCGTAACGGCCGGCCGGATGGGGCCAGTCTCGTAGAGGCCGTTCTGAGGCGGAACGCTGTCCGGTGCCACAAACAGCGGGGCGCCCGTGCACGTCGCAACGACAGCAGCCTGGGGGGACTGCACTGGCCACAGGAACCGCCCTGTGGAGCGCAGCAGCCCCGCAGCAGCGTCGTCGCCTGCTCGGGGGCGTCGCTCAGCTACAGCAGCGAAGCCACCCGAGTAGGGGACAGGGTCGGCGCCCTCAATGATGGGAGCAGCGTCGATCACGAGGCGTCAACCATCGCTCCGGTGCCGCCCAGCTCGGCCACGGGAACGTCCAGCGTGAAGATGGCGGAAGGATCAACGACGCAGGGCGCCTCGAAGATCGCTCCGAACGTGAGCGAGTCGTTGGTCGCCATTCCGAGGGACTCGACACCGAACGACAGCTCGCCGGCCGTGTTCCGCGTGATCGCACCAACCGGGGCGATGATGAGCCTGGCCTGGGTGGGCCAGGTGGGAAGCGCCGAGTTGTCGGCGAGCAGCGCAGCGTTCGGGAGCACCGAGGGAGACCCGTTGATCGTGGCGCCAATGTTGTGCGAGTACGTGTCGATCTGGATGCCCTCGTCCTGAGCGAGACGGCCGATCGCAGCGCTGGTGTTGGGCCCCAGGTCCGTCGCCCCAGTGAACGACTTGGCGATATCGGTCGCCACGGGGTTCTTGAACCATGCCGGCCCCCAGACGTGGAAGGGGAGGCTCTGGTCGCCGCGGTTCGATCGCACACTGGCGATCAAGTAGCGGATCTTGGAGAGCGTGTCCCGGGACACACCGAACAGGGCAGCGCCACCGTTGAGGTTCGTGCCAGCCGCGATGTAGGCGTCAGAGAACGCCCGGTCACGAGCGAACGCGTGGTAGATGGCAGTCTTCTTGCGAACGTGGGCGACCTGCTCGGGGAAGCTGAGGTCAATGAACCGGCCGGACTGGACGGCCTGGTAGATCTCGCTCATCTCGCAGGAGACGGGCTCGGGCGGGCAGTCCACGATCACGGGCGACTTGAACGGCACACCACCCACGGGGACAGTCGAGGTGGGGTCGGCGTCGGGGTCGCCGTAGCCGGCCTCGTCCTGGGATGCGGTCACGATGCCAACACCAGGCTTGGGGAGCCCAGCTGCGGACACGTCGACGATCTCTGGCCGGTAGAACGCACGGGGCCGGCGGGTCATCACGCCCGGGTGGCTGGCAGCAAACTGGCCGGCGTCTCCGCCGCCAATGAGGGTGCGGGTGTAGTCCAGCTCGGGCGGAGCGCACGGCCCGCCGGAGGCCTGGAGGGTGGCCTGCTCGCTGAACTGCTTGGTGGCAATCCCGAGGGACGCCTGCAGCGCCTCAGCGTAGGACTCCTCCGACCCGTTCTTGGGTGCCACCGCAAGCTTGTCGCCAAGGTCGAGCCGGAGAACGGGGGTGCGGGTGCCGGCGGGCTGCGCTCGGGATGCCATCACGGCGTCTCGCATCAGCTGGCCGGCCTGCTCGGCGTCAACGGGGGAGCCGGCGGGGGCCACCGTGGAGACGCCGAGCGACACGAACGGGGGCAGAGCGGTGGGCGTGGTGGCAGTGGGTGCGGCGCCATTGGAGCGGGTGCGGGTGAGGCGGGCACGACGGCGGGCGTCGGTGCGGTCCGTCTGCTTGGCGGCTGCAGCAACCAGGTCGGCGGCTCGGTCGTCCACGTCTGCGAGGTCTCCCAGCTCGGGCGGGTTGCCCTCCTCGGCGCTGTCGCTGGCGGGCTCGTCGCTGGCGGGCTCGTCGCTCGAGGTGCTGTCCTGCTCGCCCTCAGAGTCGGGCTCGGAGGTGCTGTCCTGCTCGCCGGCGGGCTCGTCGCCCTCGTCGCCGTCCTGCTCGTCGCTGTCGTCGGTCTCCGTGGAGCTGTCCTGCTCCCCACCGTCGGCGCTCTCGTCGCTCTCTGCGGCGGCGCTCTCGTCGTTGCTCAGCTGGGTGTTGATGGCCTCCACCGCGTCGAGGATCTGGTCGAGCAAGTCGGCGTCCTCAGCGGTCGGAGAGTCGCCAGCAGCTTCTCGGCGGGCCTCGAAGTGGGCGAGGAGCAACGACCGATTCTCAGCGGTCAGATCGTTGGTGTCACCAGCGGCGACGAGATCGAGCAGTTCCTTGAGGGTCTTCATAGCGGCAGGTGCCTCCGGTAGTGGGCCCCGGGAATGGGGCTACGGGATGAGGGGGTGGATCTTGCCGCTATGCGTTCTGTGATCCGAGTATGTGGGAGAACTTGCCCTTGGTCAGCTTCGCTGGGTTGGGGTGAACTCTTGGCGTCAGTCTAAACACACTGCCGGTCAGTGTGCACGCATCTGATTGGCTCGCTCGATTGCTGCAGCAACACGGGCGCCCATTGTTGGCTCAGCTTCCACTGTGATCGAGCTGAGCCCGCCTCGGGCAGCTCGCATGTCAGCCGCACGAACTCTGGCACCGATCACACGGGACGCAGCTACTGCGCCCGCCTCAGCACACGAGCACGACGCCGGCCCAGTGCCACCGCAGCCGCACGCTGACGCCTGCAACGCTGGGGGCAGAGCCGAAGCGAGCACGAGACGGTACTCGTCGTCTGGGGTGAGGTCACCATCGAGCACGGGGAACGCACCACAGTTCACGACGTGGATGCCATACAGGGCTTCCCCCCGCCAGTCACCCGAGGGGGTTCCCGCCATTGCGCGGCCAGCCTCAGTTGGGGTCACGTCGTCGTGGAGACCCCCAGCCACCTGAATGCCGAACTCGTCTTTGAACGCACGGACAGGGCCGAGCTGAGTGCCAGTGTCCTCAACAGCGCGCATGATTTCCTCGCGGGTGAGCTGCCCGGTAGCAGTGTGCAGGTCCGAGAACGTGAGCAGCCCGGTACGGAGCATGCTGCCATCAGTGAGGGGGGTGACTCCCCCGTGGAAGTCTGCGAGTGACGCCTCCCGGGGTGGGGTGATGCACTTTCCCAGCTCAGCGAACCCGCGGTGGCAGGTGTCCCAGAGACAGACGTGGCCCGTTACTCGGCCGTCCCTGTCGATCGTGAGCGGCGTTGGTGCTGCGTAGTCCTGCTGCTCAAACCAGGCAGGGTCGAACTCGCGGACGCGTGGCGCTGCCGCTGATGCTTGGAGGTCGCCTTCCGGCCATGCAGGAGCGTCGGGGGCGTCTGCGTCCCAGATGCGCGCCTCGGGCCACCCTGAGATGGTGGTGAGGGACAGCTCTCCGATCTCATACGTCGGGAAAGCAACGACGTACACCGAGTCGGGATGAGCATTCAGCCATTCGTCGATCGCTTCCCAGCTCTCGGCGTCGTCGATAACGATCGACTCTCCGTTGTCTGGGTCAACAAACTTCTCGACCATCTCGAACGCGCCAGCATCAACCGAAACGGTGGTCACCATGTCCTCTCGGATCAGAGTCGCTGCCTTGGTGCCCTCAGCGGTCGAAGCAGTTTCTCCGCGCCCCCAGTAGACGCCGTCGGCGTCCTTGGCCACCTCGTCGATGCGAGCAACCACGTCGGGCTGGCGGGCGTGGTTGATTGACGACAGAGCGAACGGCAGCGGACGCGTTGAGAACGTGCCGAACTCTCGCCGGTCCGGTGCCGGCAAGGTCATGCCGTCCTGGCACATACGGGTAATGATTCTCATGGTGCTGCTCCTTAGATCTGCAGGTAGTCGTACTCGGGCACAGACTGGCACTTGCACCCCTTGTGGTCGCCTGGCGACCAGAACCCCCAGGGCGAGGCGGTGTCAACAATGCGGCCGTCGATGGGGATCGGTTTGCCGTCCTGGTCGACGTGGTAGCGGAACGGGTGGGTGCGCCGGTCGGGACCGTAACGCCAAACGCATGCCACTGGGAGCCCGAACATGGCCACGAGCGGGTCGGCCACAGCCGGACCAGCCGCCGAGGCCGGATCAAAGTCGAGTCCCTCCGGCGCCGGCAATCCCACAGCTGCAGACTCAGCACGTCGAGCGATAGCGGTAGGCACGACCCCAGGAGTGTCGTCGAGCGCCCCTGGTGTCTCTGCTCCTGCTGCGGCTTGACCGAGCAGCCACGAGCGCAGCCGGTCGGCTGCCACAGCCCCTGCGTTCGCTGACCACTCATCCACCTGTCCTCGTGTTGGGCGTGTCCCGCCGGCGATGAGAGGCAGAGCGAGCAAGGCGAGCCACCATTCCTGCGAGGCGTCCTCGGTTTCCTCGTCGAGCCCTTGCACTGCTGCGCCCGGGGCATCAGCTGCTTGGAGGGTGTGCGAGCTGACCACCTGAGTAAGCGTCGAGCCGCTCTCAGCCGCGAGCGCTGCGAATACGTGCGGCCCCTTCACCTCGACACCGAGGGACCGGGCTTCGTTCCGTGCTCTGCCCTGCAGCCGTTCCCACCCGGCGAGAGCGGCTGGTGCCGCTGCGCTCATCACGCGGTCCATGAACCGGCGCTCTGCGTCCGCTACAGCCCGTCCCACGTCGATCTGGTTGGTGGGCGCGGCAGCTGCAGCCTGCACGCTGGGAGACGCAGGAGCGGGTCGCTCAGCGGGCAGCACGAGCGCTGCGCCTGCGAGGTCGTTCACTTCGCTGTCCCCGCCAGTGTCGTTCTTCTCTGTCTGCTTGCGCGTGAGCCGCTCGATCAGCTCCAACTCCTCGGGAGTGGGTGCGTCCTCTGGTTCGAACCCACGCGCATCACGCCACGCCGAATGGCCGATCGCACCAAACCGGAGCCCGTTGTCAGCAGCACCAGCCTGGTCGGGCTTCCCAACGATCGCTGACGGATCAACCCAGATCGCGCACAGCTCCATGTCAGCCCGAGTGAACCCATCCGCCTCGAGCAGAGGCGCCGCAGCAGATTGCATCAACGTAGATGCGATCTCGCGGACCATCGGCCCATACCACCTGCGCCACGACTGGTCCGAGATCTTCTCAGCGTTCCACCTGTTCGTGGCTCCGAGGCCAGCCACGTTCTCGACTGCCTCGTCTGCGATCTCGTTGATCCGCTGTCGGGCCTGGTCGATCAGCTCCTTGAACACCACCGTCACAGGCTTCGAGAGGTTCATTCGCTTGAACTTCTCGACGTAGTCAGCCTTGACCGATAGGACTGGCCCGACCACTTGACCGCCAGCGTTTGACCGGCCGAGCGCTTTCGTTGCTGCCTCACCGATCGCTGTGGACACGTGATCAGCCCACTGAGAAGGGGTGTCCATCGGGTTCGGGTTGGCCTCGTCTGGCACCAACGTCAAGTCGGCCGGCACGTTCGAACGGCCGATGCTGCGCTGAGCAGCAGTGAACACGAGCAGGTCTCGGATAGGTTCAAGCGCCGCGAGCACCCACGCCACCCCGTGCTCAGCCGAGTCGGGCCAAGGAACCATGCACCGCTGAACGATGGCGTCCTCTGGCAGAACTAGCCCGTCGAGCGCTGGCCTGTTCTCGCCGGTCTTGAGGTCAGCCTTGTAGCTGATCCGCTGGGTGCCAACAAACCGCCACATCTCTCGGGCGCCCTCAGGTGCGCTGGAGCCCTCAGCTGGTGCGGGGATTGGCCGGTGCATCTCGTCTACCCACCCGCCAACCAGGACCGCTCCGCCCTCCACGTCGTAGCAGACTGACAGTTCGAAGATGAGCCGAGCGAACCCGCCCGGGCCGGCAGCCAACTGCGAGAGCACGTCAGCGAACGCCAGCACCAGGTCCGATCCCAGAGCAACCGTGGCGCCTTCGGTGATCTTCCCGTCAGGGTCAAAGACGGGCAGGATCTTGTTAGAGCGCTGGTCGATGTACCCGGGCCCGAACGCAGCCGACGACACGACTGACGCCTTGCCCTTGACGGCCTGATGGATTTCCCCGTAGCGCGAGTACCGCCACGCTTCCTCGATTGCTTCGCTCATCTCACGCTGAGCAGCGCCGGCCGGGGGTGCAGGGTCGCCAAGCTGCGGGGCCTTTACCGGCCTAACGACCGAGGCCTGGAGAGCAAAGGTGGTTCCTCGTCCTGCCATCAGATCTGGTCCTCATCTGTCATGGAGTACAGAGCGCTGACCACACCCGAAGGAGCCGGCGGGGTGTACTCCTCGGGCGGGTCGGGCGTCACTCGGTCCACGAGCCGGTCAAAGATCACAGCCAGCTCGGAGCCGGCCAGAGTGAGCACGAGCATCACAGCCAGCCCAGACGGGGCAGCGAGCACGACACAGCTCAGCACAGCAGCAACCCAGACCGACAAGCACCACGGGCACCCGGCGAGATACGCCAACGCTGTCAGCTCCTCGTCTTCGGTGAACCCGGCCCAGTGAGCGAAGCGGGTGCGCACCGAGTCGAGCAGTTTGTCCGCTGCGACGAGCTGCACCCCTCGGGCGTAGGCAGGGACGAGCAGCACCCACACAACCACGGGCACCGCTGCAGGGTCACCCCGTGCCGCCGCAACCCACACGAGCGCCACTAGCAGAGCAGCCAACCCGGCTCCGATGGCTCTGCCAGCCCACCGGCGGCGCATCTCTTGGCCGAGCTGCTTGTTGGCCAGGAGGCTCACATCGAGCCATGCCCGCTGCCACAGTGCTGCGATAGGGCTCACAGTCCCACCCCTGCCAGTTTGGCTGCTGCCCGTTCGCACGGCCCGCACCCTGAGCCGCCAACAAACCCGAACCGCTCACCCCACCACGTCAGCACGATGCGTTCCTGGCCGATAGCTCGGAGCCGGCCGAGGGGAAGCGTCACGGCGTCTGCCGGGTTGCCGGGGGCTCGGGGGATGAGCACGAGCCTGGTGGTTGTTCGGAGCACCCGCACCTTGGTCCCGAGGTTGCTCGACAGTTCGCTCTGCCCAAACGGTTTGAATGGTTGCGAAGCAAGATCGTCGATCACAACTTCGGGGCCCAGCTGCCACTCCCCTACGGTGAGAGTCCCGTCTTGGTGCACAGCGAGCAGGTCGGTTGGCACAGCTCCGAGCACCATGCCAGCGTTCTCGTCGTAGAGCACGAGGTTGTGGTGTGGTGTGGTGCCCCAGAGCGACACGCGTGCCAGCTGCGGGGCTATGGCGGGACCGGAGTAGAGAAGGATCGGTGCTGGCATCCCTCACAGCATAGAACTACCGCTCAGCTACTGAGCGAGGTACTCGCAAGAACCGCCGCAACCAGGGCAGCCGACGCTCGACCGGATATACAATCACCGTCGCGTTCGTAGTTCCAACAGAGACCCAAGAATGGTTCGATGCGTAGCAGCAATGGCAGTCCGGCTGCCTGGTATCCGTCAGCGCTGAGCACCCAACGAATCCGGCCCGCTGCCGTGGGAAAAATAACCCAGTCACCTACGTCAAGCCGGTAAATCTGAGCTAGTTCTTCTGGTGTGACAAGTTCAGCGGTCATGGTTGCTCCTCTGCTCGGGGTTCGGGATCGGATCGTCGCGGTCGAGGCGGTCCACATACTCCACAAGGTAGGCCGCTTCCTCAGGTGTTGGGATGACGTCGCTCACAGTGCACCTCTGACCTGTGCAGCCAACTCGGCGGTCGGTTGCTGCTTGCGGGTCTCAGCTATCCGGTCACGTGGCACTCTGACCGCCCACGAGTAGCCCGAAGTGACCGAGACGGTCTTGGCGTTCACTCGGAGCACAACGTGCCACGATGACGACCCAGCCTGGCGCACAAGATCCCCAGGGGCGAGCGTCTCAAAGTTGGCTGCTGCTGCACTGTCGGCCTCCGCTTGAGCGAGGTGGCGCTGGGCTACAGCCAGCCGGCGCTCAGCTGTTTGGCGAGCAGCGATCTGCTCGTGCTCAGCCCGGTAGGCGTTGTCGCGGCGAGCGTCCATCCGAGAGCTGCTGCCTCGAGTAATGCCAGACACGACCGCAGGGTCGTCCCCGAGCACACCTCGGGCCCGTTTGGTTGCTGCCTCAGCTTTGGTGGTGGCTGCAGCGAGGTCAGCCTCAGCCTCAGCTACCTGTCGGCGTCGCTCCTCGACGCTCACTTGCTCTGCCCGTAGTACGAGGTCGTTCCGCCATCAACCACTCGCACGTACCGAGGGGCAGCGTTCTGCCCGCAGCCACCGCACTGGTGCGTCACGATGTCCCACCCCCCATACGAATCGGACTCCCAAACAGGGGCGTCGTCCCAGTCGGAGAGGCGCTGAGTGCTGCAGTGCTCCCATCCCTCTGGGTCCCACACGACCGAGAGAGTCCGAGTGATACCAGTCGCTCGGCTCGTGACCGGAACGGTAGCGGTCTTGTTGTTGCTCATGTTGTGCCTCCTCAGGCTTCTGGGGCGCTAGCTGCGCCCAGCATCTCGGGGATCTCGTTGCTGAACTGGAGTGTCCCAGCGTCCACAGCATCTTCGATGCTGCGCTCAATCTCAGCGGGGAGCAGCTTTAGCTGAGCGTCTGCGTAGAAGCTGCAGCCTCTGGACGCCATCACGAGCACCTGCCGCAGGTTGTCGATCGAGTAGGCGTCCACCTCAGTGCTGGTGGTCGAGAACCGCAGCCAACCCTCGTTCTCGCCGGAGAACCAGAACGCTGCGGTCAACTCATCGCCCTCGTTCTGCACAGCCATAGCCTTAATGCGGTTGGAGTTGTAGTTGGGCATTCTGTGCCTCCTCAGGCTTCGGGGCTCGCTTTGTGCTCGCCCTCTTGGGTTGAGTGTAACCCACGCGTTAGCGGGGTGCAAGCGGTGCGGAGCCCGAACCTCTGCACTGGGGGCAGTAGGCCAAGCCGACCACCCGGCCCCTGCACAACTCGCACACCCCAGCAGTCCGCTCAGCGCCCGTCTCCGAGCTGCTCGAAATGCCGGCCACAGCTGCAGCACTCTGCACAGCTCGACGCAGCAGGGCAGCCAAGCCGGGACGCTCGGGCGTCTCAGGGTCGGAGGGCTCGTCGATGTCGTTGAGCACAACGAGATCAGGGCAGTGCTCGACTTGTGGGACTGCACTGCGAGCCCGAGCACGAGCACGAGCCTGGAGGTTACGCTTTCGCTGTGCGAGAGCCACTCGCTCCGCCTGCTCCTCCTCAACGCTGTCGCTCAGATGAGCGAGGAGCGCAGCAGCAGCACGAGCTACCACGTCGTCGCCCCTCACGGCTGCCACTCGATCGGGGGCAAGCTGCGCACCCAGTCGTACAGGCCGGGTGCCGCGGCGCCCAACGCCGGGCTGTACTCGCGGAGCCGGTCGGCGCCGCGGTGCGGGTCGATGTCGTCGTGGATACTGCACTCCGCATAACCGATCGAATAGCGCCAGCACAGATAGTGCATGCGCATCGTCACCGGCGCGTGGTCCGTCGAGCACCGCCACGTCTCGTGGCGGGCGCCCCGGTCAATCTTGGCGCCGCAGCCGTCGCAACGGTGATCCTTGCGTGCGACGACGAACGCGTAATCCCACGTCCGGAACATCATGCACCTCCCTCGGCGGCGTCCTCGATCGGCCCCGGGTCCGGCTCGATGCCGGTACGGTCGCAATGCTCGCACTCCACTAGCCGCCACGTGTCGGCGTCGGGCTCAAGTTGCCACCACCCGCCGCCGCCCTCGCAGATCGTGCACTCGTCGCCGCTCACAGCGCACCTCCGACCTGTGCTGCGAGACGCACCAGATCAGGGTCGAGGCTGTAGGTGGCAGCCGTCTGGAGCACCATGTCGTTGCGACACATGCCAGCGTCCAGCCAGCTGCTCACGTTGCTCGCGATCTCTGCGACAGCCCACTCTGTGCCGTCGATGCGTAGCGCACCGCCGCAGGCGCCCGGCGTGGCCACCAGACCGGGCACCAGGTCACCGGACCGGAGGCGGCCCACCAGATCACACAGCGTGTCGGCGTGGCACGGGGCATCGAGCGGGCACCAGCAGGAGAGCACGTCAGCGGTCACCAGAGGGGCGAGATGGCGGGCGAGAACAGCGGGAGGCTTCGACCTGTCGAGATGGTCGAGGTGGTGCTGAAAGCCTCGCACCGCAACCCGTGCCGCCTCGGAGCCAGTGCAGTCGGTGCGGAGGTTCACCACCTGCTCGTCCGGGGTGATGACACCGAGCAGACCGGACCGTCCTTTGACCACCCGGTAGGGGTTGCCCCAGCGGGTCGGGCGGCCCACGTAGCGGACGGTGCGCCGCTCCCGCGCTGGGTGTCCGGTGGGTGGCGACGGGAACGGCACATACTCGCCCCCACCGATAGCGAACCAACCGCACCCGTCAGGGTCACCGGGCAGCACCAGCGACGGGACACCCGGACGCCGCTGGCCTCGGATGAGCGCCTCGGGGGGGGGGGGGGGTGCCCCCCCGCGGCGCGACCGGTGGGGCGGGGGCGCAGGCCAGCCCAAGCCCCCCCCCACCGGGCCCGGGGCTCGACCGGTTCCGGCGCGTCGCTCGCGTGAACCTCTCGATACTGTCGGTGATCTCGACGGTCGTCGTGTCGACGTCGACGTGCAGCGCCGTCACAGCTCCACTCCTGCTGCTCGGGCCTCAGCTGCGGTCGGTGGCTCTGCTCGGCGCACGTACGGCCCGGGGCGCACCCAGTGCCCGCACGTCTCAGCTTTGTCGTCCCATTCCTCGGTGAGCACGAGCCCATCCCGGGCACGCTGCTTAACCGACCGGTACCCGCCGGCCAGCTGGTAGTCGAACTCAGGACGCCAGCCCACCCACGGCTTAGCCTGCTCGATCACTTCGACGCCCCCGAGCAGCTCGACTGCCTCGCTGCAGCTGATCGGTTTCCCGTCGAGCGTCTCAACGTTGCGCCAGGTGCGTCCGCAGTCGCCGTCCCATTCCTCAGCGCCCATCACAGCACCAGCCATGAGCGCAGGGCGGCGTCGAACTCCGGCTGAGTGGTCCAGCCGTCCTCGTCGCAGGTCCACAGCATGGGGTTGTTCCGCAGGAACGTGGCCAGCTGGTCGACGTTAGCGCCGTGGTAGGCGTCGGCACCCTCGTGGGTGAGGGCTTCGGTGGCCAGTGCGGTGTGGTCGGTGCTCATGATGTCCTCCTCAGGCTCGGGCGCTTGCTGCGCCCTCATGTGTTGAGTGTAACCCACGCGTTAGCGGGGTGCAAGTGGCAGCTCCCCGCAGAGCCGCAACCCGACTGGCAGCTCAGAACGTGCGGTCCGCGCCCACCGTCGAGAACGCTGTTGCGGCCGGCGCCCTCGGAATGCAACCCAAGTCGATCAGCCCGTGCACGCATGCGTCCAGGTCCCCGGGCGAGTCCCTCGACACCCCCGGCACCCACCCAGTCCAGCGGGCCTCCAGCTTGGGAAGCGGCTTGGCGTGGATCACCTCGTGCGTCTGATACCGGGCTGCTGGCCGGCCGGCACGGACCGCCTTGGGCTCGGACGCGTGCACGAGCCGCACCCGGTAGCGGTGCGCCGCGGCCAGCTCAGCCTGCAGCCGGTCCCGCTCGGCTGCGAGGTCGCTGCTCAGCCCAGCTTCCCCGATGAGGCTGAGCACGAGCTTCAGCCGGTCTGTGAGCGGACGCAGCCGCTCACGCTGTGCAGCCTCGACAGCTGCGACGTTCAACTCGCCGCCGTTGTTCCCCTCCAGGATCACCTCGGATGCGCGCAGCTCGACAGCTAGGGCGTCCACCTCTGTTGGCCACTCAGACACCGGCCACTGCTTGGTGCGGTCCTCCAGCACCACCCACCGGCCGTCAACGTGCCGGCCAACACCAACGATCCCAGTCTCGTCGGAACCGGGTTTGCTCGTGGTTGCTGGGTCAACTGCCACGATCGTCTTGGACAGCAGAGCGAGCGTCACCGGCTCGTGAATGATGTGCTCGCTCTTGAGGAGCGCTCCTGGCACGTCGAGGTGGAGGTCGTCTTGGTTCTCTCGTCGGAATGGCATCACGTCGAGCCGGTCCATCTCTGCTTGGCACGCTTCGAGCGGCCACACCTCGGGCCATGACGGGGTGCCGCTAATCAGCGTGCGGCCGGGAGTGGTTGGGTCTGGCCGGTACGTGGCGTTCTTGACCATGGGGACCGGGCCAATCACCAGCCGGTCGGCCAGCATGCCGATGCGCCGGTTGATGACTTGTGATTGGATCGAGTCGTCGTAGATGCGGTTCTGAACGAACAGCACGAGCGTTCCACCACCAGGGGCGCCACCCCCGAGGATGCCGCGCAGTCGCATCAGCTTTCTGTTGCGCACCCTGGCAGAGTCGGAGGGCTCGTCAATGTCGTCGAGGATGATGAGGTCGGGGCGCTGCTCGCCTGACTTCTTTCCCCGGGCTTTGGTGTCCAAGCCGGCAGCGTCGACCACTGTCCCGTTACCAAACTCGATTCGCTTGCTGTTCCAGCGTGACTGCCTCGCCTTGTCCTCCAAGAACGCTGAGGCCATCTCGGGGTGCCACGCCCCCAGCATCTCAGACCCGATCGCCAGATCAGAGATCGACCCGACCCGGTCGTTGGCAGAATCCTGAGTGCCACTAACGTAGACGCAATACTTGCGGCGCTGAGTGGCCAGCAGCGCAACCACCGCAGCCTCAGCTGTCCCCGACTTCGAGCTACCGCGGAACGCAGACATTATGAGCGACGGCGGCGACGGTGCAGCCCCAGCTGTGCACTGCCAGATCAGATCCCACGCCTCAATCTGGAACCACGCCATAGGTTTGGTGAACACCTGAGGGAAGCAAGCAGCGAGCCACACCGACCAATGCCCGTTGTCGAGCGCAGCAACCCGCTCGGCTTTCTCTGCGCTCAGAGCTGTGCTCACTCGACCAGCTCAGCGTCGATCACACGCCGGCCAGCAGCAACCATCCCGGCAGCATGACGCCCAGCTATCTCCAGCATGGCGTCGAGGCTCCCAGGCTCCACGTTCGATAGCCGGCCAGAGACGTGAATCTGCTCAGGCCGGTCGAGCCCGTCCAGCTTCCGCACATCAGCCAACAGCTGACGCATCTCTCTGATTGCCTCAACGTCGGGCCCCTGCGCTTTCGTGCCGAACGCCCGAGTGCTGAGCGCCCGCATCAGACGGGTTAGCTGCGACCGCACATGATCACGGTGGGCCTCGAGGTCGGGCATTTTTGAGTCGCGCCACTGCTCCCTGATCGCTGCAACATCGGAGGCGACTGTCCCCAGCGACACGTCGCACACCCTGGCGATCGTGCGGTAGGGCTGCTCAGCTAGCAGCAGCTCAGCAACCTTCGCCTGGCGGTCCTCTATCGCTGCCCGCTTAGCGGTGCGACTGAGTTCCTGGCTCAGCTCCTCGGCGCTCTCGTCGCCCTCTGCGGGGTTGTCGGGGGGGTGTTCAGCGCCCATAGGGGTTCAGGTTATCTGTTCAGTTTCTTGGTGTGCGCGGGGGAGCCCCCCGCTGTGTTGCGGGGGGCTCCCTGTGACGTGGTTGGTGTCACCTCCTTTCGTGTGCTCGTGAGGAGAGCAGGGCGGGCTACTGGGTGTTGCTGTTGTTGGCTGGCTCGGGGAGGCTGTACTCGTTCCCGTGGCCCTCGCTGGTTACAGCGACCGTCCCAGCGTTGGCCATCTGGATGAGCTGAGTTCCCACTACCCCGAAGTTGGCGCCGAGCCCGTCTCTGATCTCACCAGCAGAGAGCGGTCGCTTGTGGCTGGCCATGTAGTCGAGGATGCGGCTCTCCAGTGTGGCGAGAGTGTTCGAGGCGCTCTCAGAGCGCTTCGAAGTCTCCGCTGGAGGTTTGGCACCGACTCCGTTCTGTTCGTAGTCAAGCTGGCGGAAGTCGTTGAGGGCGTGCGGGGATACAGCCCAGGCGGCCATCCACCGGGCCTCGGCTACTTGCGCAGCTATCGCCGGAGTTTCCCAGGGGCCCCGACGCCAGCCAGGCGCACGCCGAACAGCACCCAGATCGACGTCAAAGTCGGGCCAGTACTGGACTCGACGTCTACCGCTGAGCTGGTCAGCTGGTAGTTGTGCCGGCCAGCCTCGGGCCATGCATGCCCATACCCGAAGTGGCGCATCTGCCGGTCCATTTCAGGGTGGAGAGTGGGTCACGATAGGCGGCTATCCGATCGAAGATCGTCCGCCATGTGGGCTGGTTCGGCAGTGGAGCGGTGAGCGGGTGGGACGGTGGGCGAAGACAGGCTGGCCGGGTCATGCTTCTTCCGTGTCGGTCTGGGTGTGGTCGGCGTTGCACATGACAGCATGCGCCCACTGGTGGAAACTGCCCGGCCCGGTGAACGCCCCGCAGGCGGCCCTGTAGGCCTCGTCGACACGGCCGGTCGGCGTGTCGGCATCCTGTTTGTCGCTGAAAAACCTGAACCCGACAGCCCGGTCCATCATCTGTTCCGAGTCGAGCGGATCAAGGCCGGCGGGTTCACTCCACCAGGACGCCTGGGTGAGGGACAACAAGTCCAGGACCGCATCGGGTTCAGGGTCCTGGGGTTGCGGACCGGACTCCAAGGTCGGTAGTTGGCTGAGGTGGCTGAGCATTCGGCGTGGATGCGGCGACACGAGCATCGAGCCGGCAACCAGATCACCGATCAAACGAACGAACCCGTCGGACGAGTGGAAGACGGGGGCAGCTGTCTGGTTGGGGTCCGGCTCTGCAGCGGTAGCGGTGACGGCCGTGTGGTACCGGTCGAGTACCCCCGACTGGCGCATGGTGTCCAGGTCGGCAGCCGACGGGGCCCTCTCGAACCAGTACCCGGGAAACAGCCATGCATGCTCGATGGCCGGGCCGTCCCCCTCCAGGTTGACCAGCGGTTTTCCGTAGGTGTCGGTTTCGGTCTCAACAAACAGGTCATGGAGGGTGAACCGTTTCCAGGCGACCTCGACGATCCGGCCGGCGAGCCTGGTGTAATCGAAGAAGACGACACTGAGTGGCCTGTCCTCGGGGTTGGAGCATTCGGTCATGCTGGGATCCTCTCTTGGGTGAGTCGGGGTGGGTGAGCTGGGGTCATGCTGGGGTTCTCCCAGTAGACCCAGAAGGCTGAGCAGTACAGGCAGCGGGTCATCTGGGCGTGGTCGCCGGGGGCGGCTGGTTGGCCGGAGCCTCGACAGTTGGGCGGGTGTGCTGCTGGTGAGATGCGGTGGTTGCTCACAGCGCTTCCCCAGCGTCCCTGTCGGCGTCCCTGTCGGCCTGAGCTGCTCGCCGCTCGAACTCTGTGTCGCTGCTGCTGCAGAGCCGGAACCCGTCGAGCTGTCGGGCGTCGTGGAGGGTGCGGGGCGCTGGGATCGTGGCGAGCGCACGGAGACGCCGGACAGCTTGCACCGGGGTCGTCTCGAACTGCTTGAACACTTCGCGGCCGAGAGGATCACTCCACTGGTCGAGGAACCCTGCCGCCATGCGTCCTGCTTCTTCCCACCACGTTTCGGTGACCTCACCTGCTGGGGTGAAGCAGACGAGCCACCCGGCGATGCAACACGACGTGCCACAGAAGTTGGACGCGACCCCCGAGATTTCCTGGGGCTCGTCGTACGTGTCGTCGCCTTGCTCGTCGGTTGCCCAAGCGTCCATGTTGAAACTGTCGGGGTCGTCTTCGATCTGCTCAGCGACCGCCAGCAGCCGTGCGGCGGTGGCGTCATAGTCGGGGCTCGACGGGATCGGCTGGCTGGTGCGGACCGCCTCAGCGGCGATCTCCTCTAGCTGTGCGAACTCGGCTTTGGTGAACATGGTTGGCATGGTGCCTCCTCAGGCTCGGGCGCTTGCTGCGCCCCCTCTAAGGTTGAGTGTAACGCATGCGTTAGCAGAACGCAAGCAGTGTGAGCTCCGAGTGGACCGCAGCACGCCAGCCGCACACCTCGCACCAGTGATGCGCACCCCCCGAGGCGGGCACGAACTGGCTGCAGACCGGAGCTGTGGCGCTCGTGCTCTGGCGCTGCTCAGCGAGCCGAGCAAGGCGAGCAGTGAGCTGCTCGGTTGTGAGCGGCTGCAGAGCGGGCCAGTACGGGACTGGGGCGTCGTCCTCGGGGTCGGGCACAGCCTCGTCTCGGGCTGCGTCGAGGTTTGCGTAGAACTCGTCCCATAGCGTTTCGGGGCCGAGGTCGTCGGGTTCTGGTTCGGGCTCCCAGTTGTAGGGGGTGCTCACGCTTCCTCCTCGTGGGTTGCGTCGAGCAGCGCTGCAGCTCGGGTGTTGGCGAACCTGTCGTGCTCGATGGCGCGCAACGTGTGGCAACGAGCGAGGCCTTCCGACACTCGACCTCGTATGTCTCCTGCGCCTGGTCCAGTTGCTCACTGCTGCGAGCGTCAGCCATGTCCCGCTGCCTCGCTGCTGCAACCTCGTCGAGGCGCCCCTGCGCAGCCTGCTGGATCTGCTGCAGCTTCGCTACGTGCCCGGCTGTGGCAGCCGCAAGGGTCTCCAGCTCGCTCGTCGTGTAGTAGTCGACCGGGCGCTGTTCGCTCAGCTTGTCCATCTGGGGGCCTCCTCAGGCTCGGGGGCGCTTGCTGCACCCCGCTGCTCCGAGTGTAACCAGCGCGTTAACCGCTTGCAAGGATGAGGGTGCACACCCAAAGAAGGTTCAACGGTCACACCCGAACGTGTGCCCGCACTCAGAGCAGACGTGCGTAGCGGGCTCACCCAGCCCGCCGAGCCCGCCCAGGCCGTCCCAGTCATCGCCCAGGTCAACAGCCGGGGGAGCCGATGCGAGCAGATCCTTGACCGCTTCGGATTCGAGGTTGAGCCCATCGGTCAGGTCGGCAACAACATCTGCGTCGTAGGTCGCGAGGGCACTGATCGGGTCGAGCGTTGCGAGCACGAACCGTTCCTCCTCCTCGTCCAGATCGACGTACAGCACAGGGACCGACACCCCCGCGGTGATTGCTTCCTCCACCCGGGCGTGACCATCCACGACTTTCCCGGTCCGCTGGTTCACCTTCACCACATCAACCCAGCCGACCCGACCCAACGATTCCCGCAAAGCGTCGCGTTGAGCGCCGGGATGGCGACGGGCGTTGAGTTCGTGGGCGAGGAGCTGAGTCGGATCGACATCAGGCTCATACCCAAGGATTCGGTCTTCCCACGCTGCCGGGGGTTCTTGAGTGGCCATTGGCTGAGATGCTACCCCAGCGCGCATTAGCTCGGGGCTGCTGCCTCAGCGCAGCGTCGGAGTTCGGGTGTGCTCAGGAAAGAACGCCGTCCTGTTGCCGGCGCGCTTGCGCTCGCCAGAACCCTTTCGACACCTCGCAGCTCGGGCAGCGCAACAGGCCGTCCTGCTCCGCCTCAGGGTCGTCCAGCAGCTTGGCGCAGCAACGGTGTGCCCACTCGCCGCGGACGAGCACTGCAGGGCTCTCACGGACGCACGGGTCGCCACACGCGGCGCAGTCAGCGAGGCTGTAGTCGTTCCACCACAGCCGAACCGGCTCGGCGCTCACTTCGAGCGCTCCACGTAGAGGGAGCAGGCCGGCCAGGACACTCGAATGTCTGTGCCCGGGCCGTGCGTGATCCCGGCTCGCTTGCACTTGTGCCAAGTGCGGTTCGCCGCCAGCACGATGTGGTTGGCGCAGGTGCTGCACGTTCCCAGTTCAGGCCGAACAGGGCAGCGCGTAGCTGGGTGGATGCCCGCCTCGAGCGCCGCCTTGTTGCGAGCGGTGCGCTTGGCGCCGGCAGAGAGGTTCTGCCACTCGCCTGGCTGAGCAACCCCAGCAGCTGCGGGGTACTCAGCGGGGTCAAACAGCGAGTCGCTCACGGGCTCACCCACTCCAGATGGGCGAGCCTGGTGGCTTCGCTGTGCGTGTCGTTCCCGTACCGAACAAACACGTAATCAGTATTCATGTCCGTAATCGTTCCCTCCTCGCAAACAGCCCCAGGGAACGGCCGGTACACCACACGACGGCCAATGTCGTCTCGGGTCGGGTCAATCATTCGGGCACCTCGTCTTCCTCATTGTGGTCAGGGTTGACCATCTCAGCGAACTGCTCATCGAACCGACGGACTTGCTCAGCTACTGCTGCGAACGCGTCGATGATCTGCTGCTGCACTTCGTAGAAAGCATCAACGAATCGTTCGATGGCTGGCTTGACGATGTCGACCAGCGCCCCAACGATCACGCTGCGCTCGTGCTGGTTGAGGTCAGGGCGCTGCGCAAAGTAGTCCAGCAGGTTGTTCTCTTTGCTGGCAACAAGATCGGCGATACCCCTCACAGTGTTGACGCTTGGGTGGTAGCCGCACGCTGCAGCACGGGTGTATGCAGCCATCACAACGATGTAGGCGTCCTGGTTTGTGAGCCCCTGGGCGAGAGCAGTGTCAACGAGCCGGACAGCTTCGTCTGGGGCGAGAGTGGTTTCCCGAGAGACTCGGGCAGCCAGATCGTGGTTCAGCATGGCGGAGTTTCCTATCTATCTAGCGGTGGCTGTGAGCGTCCACGAGCGACGCTCCCGGCCTGATGGGTGGATGTTGAGCACGACGCGGCGTCCGAACCTGTCGCGCAGCACAGCAGCCTGAGAAGGGAAGTGAGAGTCGGGGAACACGTAGGACGCATCGCTTTGGCCGGCGTCGAACAGGTAGGCCTCCACCGGGCGGGAGCGCTGCCCGAACTCGGCAGCGATCGGAGATGTCCCCGCTCGACGCCAGCGGGCTGCTTGTCTGAGCACTGGGGCGCCGCTCGGGCCGCGCTTAGCGGTGCTGAGCCGCAGCTCTCGCCTCGGGTGGCGCAGAGGAACTCGGATGATGCGTTCCCCGTCTGCTGGCTTCCCGAGGTTGGCGTCGGGCAGCAGAGCAAACCGGACGAACAGCTCCCCGGTGTAGGCGTAGTGGCCTGCAGAGGCTGGGAAGGTGCGCTTGCACCAGTCCCAGCCTCCGAGCTGCCCCACTAGCCAGCAGAGCACCGGCGGTCCTGCCAGCAGCAGCGGAGTCCACTCAGACCAGAGGCTCACGCTTTCCTGTCCTCTGTCGTGAACTGCTGTTGGGTGTTGTTGTCGGCGCTCACTTCATGCGCTCCAGGATCGAGAACACGAACTCGCGGTTGGACGTGTCGAGTTCCCAGATCAGATCGAGGGTGACCACACCAGGCTCTCGGCCGTAGCCAAACAGGGCGCCAACGGCCAGCTGCCACAGCACTCGCTCCCCCGTGGAGAGGTTGCCAGTCATGCTCGTGCTCACTCTGGCCAAGATGGCGTTCTGGTATTCGATGCGAGCACTCTCACGCTGAGCGGCCTCAACCTCGGGAGAGATCGCGAGCTGCGCCAAGGTGTGCAGCCCCCCGACTGTCCAGCGAGCAGTATCGTCGAGTCGGGACATGAACGCTGCGGACGCTTGCAGGTCAGAGAGACGCTCGGGCAGCGCTCCTGTGACGAGGCGGAGCTGAGCGAGCGCCTCTTCGGGGTTCATTGAGTGGATGGGCATGGTGTGTCTCCTCAGGTAGCGGGTAGTGGTTTGCAGCCCAAAGGGCGGGGGCACTTGGTGCCCCCGCCCGAGTGGGCCTCCTCTCTGTTGCGGCAGCTCAACCAGCGGACACCTGCTCGGTTAGCGTCACCAGCCCGAGGCGGACCAGCGCTGCGCTCGTGTTCAAGAACACCCGGTGGCCAATCTTGTCGGTTGACTGCCCGAACTCGGCTAGCACCTCCTGCGCCAGCTCTGCAGCAACCCCGTCAGCGGTGGGGTCCACTCGGCGGCGCTTGGCGACCGTCAGCACCAGACCGACCAGCTCATTGTGCCAGGTGCGTGCCTCGTCGTCTGTGAGTAGTTCGACTCGGTTCCGGACGTCTTGGCTGGTGAACGCCTCGGCTGCTGTCTTGCTCATTCTGGGCCTCCTCAGGCTCGGGGCGCTTGCTGCGCTCCCTCTAAAGTAAGTGTAACCCACGCGTTAGCGCTGCGCAAGGGGGGGGCTCAGATTCCGAGGGGGCACGGCCTCGTCGGAGCGTCGAGCCGCTCAGGGAGAGGAACCCCCGCCGTGCTCGGGTTCGGCAACTCGGCAGCGGGAATCTCAGGGTCGTACCGCTCGGGGTCATAGAAGACACGACGCCACCCTGTCGGCTCGTCCTGCAGCACTGGGGTCCACTCCCACAGCACCTCGAAGCAGAGAGCCCCTGGCCGCTCGACGTCCGACTGCGGGAACAACGGGTGCCCCAGCTTGACGGGCAGCGCCAAGTCGGCCTGAGTCGTGGGGCGGGGCCGCTCACGCTGAGCAGTGACGTAGACGTCAGCACCACTCACCACGAGCACCAAGACGACGTAGCCAAGGAGGATGCCCAACAGCAGCCGGACTCGGTGCGGTGCAAGTGGGTTCACGCGCTCAGCTCCTCGTCGTTGTGCTCGTGCTCGCGCTCGTGTGTCGCGTAAACGCGTCGGCCATTCAGCCCGCGCCGCACCAACCCAGCCTTCTCGAGCGCTGCGACGTTTGATGTCCAGTGCGACTCGCTCATGTTGCCCAGATGTTTCCGGCCGTGCATCGGTCGCAAACCCTCGGGCCCGGCTGCTGCGACCGCGTCCCAGACGTTGCCGGCCCGAGTCACGCCGCTCTGCACCAGAGCTGCGAGTTGGTTAGTTGGCCTGATGAGACGGGCGGGGCGAGCGGGCGGGATGCGTCCACGCGCGGTCCCGTCTCTAGGGGGCCCATAGGAGGTGGGCTCAGAAGCGCCTTCGTGGCGGTCCTCTGGCGGTTCGGAGGTGTCGTCGTGGCGGCTGGGTGGCACCAACCTGGCACCAGGCTGGCGGTTACCTCGTGCTAGTTCAGCAGCAGCGTTCACGGTCTTGTTGTCGAGCCAGTAGGTGCGAGCCCGCGTCCAAGAACCAGTGGACCCTCTCGCGTGCACATGACCCGCCGTAGCAGGCTTAGCGGGTGGCAGTTTGTGCAGCGGTGCCTCAGCGCTGCACCCACCAGTAATGACGTGCGCGTGGACTGGGTTCTCTGCTTTGTAGCCCACCTTCTGCGGAATGTTGTTTCCCAACTGTGTTGGAACAGCCGCCTTCTCTGGGTGCTGTGTTGCAACCATCATCACCACACCAGCGGCGCGGGCTTTCTCAGCCACCTTGATTGCTCGCGTGATTGAGGCTGGGTCTGCGAACACGTCACGCGCTTCGTCGATAACAACCAGCACCATCGGACCGTCAGCACGCGTCCACTGACGTTGCCCGTTTCCAATCTGGCGCAGCCTGTCACGCATCACACCGTGAACTTGGCGCATGAACTCCACCCACAGCTCCGCGGTTGCCTCGGCTGCTTCGTCCTCGTCGTCGATGTCTGGAGGCTCAGCGAACACGGTTGCTGCGTTGGCCCACATACCCAGCTCGACGCCTTCTTTGGGGTCAGCGATCCACAGTTCGATATCGCCAGAGGCGATCCATGGTGCAGCGTGGGCTAGCACTGCTTGGACACCGGACGACTTGCCCGACCCTGACATGCCACCGAACAGGGTGTGCTGCCAGTCGAGGTACAAGACTGATCCTTTGTCGGTGAGTCCGAGCGGGATACGCGTCGGCTTTGACGACTGGCGTTCGGGCACCCCTGGGTAAGGGATCGGTTTGCTCAGGAAGTCGCGGGGCGACTCAACCTCCACGACAACCTCGCCGGCGTGCTTCCCACCCCTGACGTTGATGTTGTTGAGTGGACGCCCAAGCACAGACGACAGCTTCATGCCGATCTCGTCGAACGGTGGCACTGCGCCACGCGGCCAACGCACTGCGAGAGACACGCCACGCGCCTCGTTGCTCTCGGGGAAGAACAGCTTGCGGATCTGCATCAGCTTGGTTGACGGCCACCCAGCATGCTCGTTGATTTCTGGCCACGCCTTGCGGATCGCCAGCCTTGACTGCCACCACGCCCAACGCTCCCAGCTGCCCAGCATCTTTGTTGACACAGCCAGGAACGCTGCAACAATCACAGACACCCCCAGCTTGCTTGGCTCAGCCCCGTAGATCAGACCTGCCCCGGCTGCTGCGACAGGTACCGCGAGTCGGGGGTCACGAATGGGAGTCCACCAGCGGCCGTCCCCAAACAGGATGAACACCCCGGCTGTTGTTGCAACAGCTGACCCCTCGGGTGTGATGTACGCGATGGCGACTGTGAGTGCGAGAGTGGCCCAGAGCCAAGCGGAGCGCACGAGCGCAGCCAGCAGCAGCTTGCCAGGGCGAGCGGGCATTATGCGGCGGCTCAGGGGCCGGCGGCGGCGTGATCGAATGCTCATGTGATCGTGAACCCTCCGTAGACGACAGCTACCGCGACACCAGCGGGCCAGAGCGCCCACACTGGCCAGTCGGCGGGGCCGGGGATAAATAGGACTGCTTGGCCTCGGCGCGTGACTCGATCTGACAGGCTGATATTGCACGAGGCGCAGAGTGCCCGGTAGTTCCAGCGTTTGTTTGGCCCTCCCCACGACCACGCCCATACGTGGTGCAGGTGCTCACTTACTTTCGTCCAGCACATACGGCACCGGCGAGGCGACCCGAACCTGTTGGTCATCACCTTCTCTCGGTCCTCTGCTGTGATCGGACCTCGTGAGCTGCTTGACCGTCCGTGGAGAGTGTTACTCAACCGGCGCGCTGCACGGCGTGGTCTCATCGCAAGGAAGCGCAGCAGCCAAACGGTGTAGAACGCCAGCCACAGTCCAGCAAGCGCAGCCACAGCGGGCCCGTTGGCTGTAAACCTGAGCACTGCGATCGGGGCTGCTGTGATCGCTGCCCACTCGACCATGAACTGGCCGGCGCGTTTCATGTCACTCGCTTTCGGTGCTGGCGAGGCTCTGCGCAGCAACGAGCTTGTAAACACTCAACACGTCGTCAGTGTGCAGCACGGTCGGGACACGGCCGGGAGTGGTTGCTCGGGTGACCATCGCACTGGGAACCTTGAACTGCTCGTTCAGCTCCTCGCGGGTCGCGTCCGAGGTGTGGTAGCCGAACACAAGGTCGTCTGCCACGCGCTGTGCAGCCTCGAGCAGGTTGGCATGCGCGGCTTTGAACGCGTCGACTGCAGCCAGTGCGTCCCGGCGTCGCTGGTCTACCGCTTCGGTGTTGACCAGGGTGACAGCGTCGAACAGTGGGTGCTTGAAGTAGTTCCGTAGGCTCATGGTGAGCACCCTAGTGCTAGTGCAGTGACACCTGATAGCCCACTAGCACTCTGATGAGTGCGGGACAGCTAGAACGGGTCGTCCGGGGCGCGGCTGATCGCAGCTCGCACACCTGCGCCAGAGAGCCCCGTTCGCCCAGCTAGTTCGGCGTGAGTGAACGTCCCCGAGCGGTTGAGGCGCCTCATCAAGCGGTCCCGCTCGCCGCGGATTTCAGCGGCAGCGTGGAGGGTCATGTTGAGGCTCTCAACGAGCGAAGACAGCGCCTCGCTGCCGTGCGCTCGTGCTTCTGCTCGATCAGCTGGGGCGCTCACTCCCCGCCCCCGCTGTCGCCGCCCGCAGCCGGCCCAGCAGAGCCGCCCGGGCTCCCTGTACCAGCAGTGCTCGACGTGCCCTGCTGCTGCGGGGCAGCCCGCTGCTCAGCGGCTCGCTCTCGGAACCCTGCAGCGACGCTCGCTCCTTTGGGGTTGCCGGCCTCCACAAAGTCGGCTAACTCGTCCCAGTTGACTGGGACTGTGGGAAGACCGCGAGCAGCGGGGTCCACCCCTCGTCCTGTGGTGGCGCTCACCCGACGACGCTCCACAGTCGTCGTCAGCTCTGACAGGCCGCGGCGCAAACCGATCGTGCCATCCTTGTCAGCGCAGAGCCCGAGATCGGACGCCTTGGCCAAGAAGTCGGGGCCCGGTTCGTAGCCCTGACTGATCCCTTCTTCCCATAGCTCACGAGCACGGGCCAGCTTGAGCCCTCGGAACAGCAGCCCGAGGTTTTCGGCCTGTTGGATCGCTTCGCGGCACCGCGATTCGGCGTCCTCGCCGGTAAACCAATCAGACAAACGGCCGGACGCGCGGCCTCGAGCCGGACGTCCAGCTGAGTGGCCAGTGACTGTAATGATGCTGCGCGCCATGCGCGCCAAGGTATCACCCGCTGGTGTCACACTGTTTCTCGTACCGGCGCAGGTCGCGGGTGACCTTCATTGGGGTGAGCGAGCTACACGCTTGCAAGATGATCCGGTTCGGGATGCCCATTTCGTGCACAGCGTCCCCGATCAGCTGGGTTCGCAGAGCGATCGCAGCTTTCTCGGCTGCTACCGCCTCCTCGTAGGCGACTGCTGCAGCTTCAATCTTTGCGAGGTACAGCGCGTGAGCCTGGAGCATCTGCTCATCTGTGGGCTTCGCTGCTGGGGTTGGGGCGATGTCGGTGGTCATTCTGGGAACTCCTCAGGGTTGGTGGTTGGGGGATCGGCTGAGCACGTCAAGGAAAAACACGGAGTCGACGACTCCGACTGTGAGACAGGTGGGACGCCGGTTTCGTTTCTCCCACCACAGAGCAGCGAACTTGCCACCCGCCGGGCTGAGATCGACTCGACGTTTGTTGTCCGGAGAGACCCACCCGGGGACGCCGTTGTCGTGCCAACCAGCATGCTTGAGCGCCACCTGGAACTCGTCACGTTGGGTGTCCTCCTCGGCGGGGTCGTCAGGATCTGACCAGTTGCACTGATCGGGGGTGGGGTTCATAATGATCGAGGCTCTCCAGCTGCTCATATCAAACCTTTCGTGAAGTAACGCGTGGATGAGTGTAACGCACGAGTAGCACACCCAGTGGCTCAGCGGTCGGGGTTGGGTGGGAGCGGATCGTCAACGTCTGGGATCTTGCCGGGGGGCAGGTTGCCGGCAGCCCACCATTCCCCGAGGCCCTTCTCGATGCGAGAGAGGGGACGGACTGTGACTTCAACGCCCTCAGCTCCAGTGGTGCTGAGGTACTTGAAGACGTGGAGCACGGACACCAGAGCGTCGTCGCTCATAATGATCTTGGACATTGAATCGAGCACTGAGCGGGTCAACTTGTCAGCGTCGGGGGTGGTCCACCACAGCCAACGCCACCGCGGGTACGACTTGGGTTTCTTCTTCCAGAACACGAGCGTCACCTCAACAGGACCGTCGATTGGCTGAGTGAGCCCGTTCTTGGTGGCCCACAGCTGCGCCTCAGTTGCGACCATTGCGCGCCACGCCTTGTGGGTGCCTCGCTTTCCTAGCGACTCTGACTCGACGCGTCCCTTCCCGAACGGGGCCTTTGATCCCTGGGGGCGAGCCTCACCGAACGCTGTGAAGTGAATGTGCCCGTCGCCGGCTGCCATTAGCGCTCCCCGTCAACGAGCGCTGTGACGAACCATCCGCCACTGCCGCTATCTCGATCAGGTTCGATGCTCAGCTCCCCGGGGACAACGTGGTAGCAGGTGTGCAGCGCTCGGAGCAGCTCGGGCAGCTCCTCGTCGACCGAGTAAATAAACTCGTCGCTCCGCTTAACTTTGGGCGCTGCGAACAGGGTTAGCGTCGAGTAGTTCTGGCGTGGTGTTTGCTGAGGCCCCCGGTGGCTCTGCGGCCTTGGGCGCGAGAGGTAACGCCACTGGTTAACAACTCGCAGGTTGTGCCGGCGCTGAGCCCACGCTGTGACCGTGTCGTCGCCGGTAAACAGCTTGGCGCCGTCGATGCCCCTGCCCGTCTTGTGCAGCACGAGCCCACCCGGCTTGACGATGCGCACCGCCTCGTTTATGCCGGCCATGCCCAGCTCAACAATCGCGGCCGGCCGTTGTGATCCGGTTCCGTAGCGTTCGTCCATCGTCCACCCCGCCGGGGTTCCCTTTGGCATGTAGGGCGGATCGAACACCACTACGTCGAATGAGCTGTCAGGGAACGGGGCTGCTGTGAAGTCTCCGGCCACGTCGCCTCGTGCGCGAGGGTCGCCCACAGTGTTGAACATTCTGACTAGCTCGTCTGGCTGCCACTCCTTCCAGAAGGTCCCTCTCCCATTCGTGAGGTCGAGGATGCGCATCGAGCGGTCCAAGTAGAACGGGACGACTCCCTCCGCGATCAAGTGGCCATTGGTGCGCCACTGTTGAGCTGCCATTACGTCTGCTGCGCTCATCTCAGTTCACCCTTTCAACAGCTCGGGCGTGACCGTCAACGACTTTCCCGGTGCGTTCGATCACCACGAGCGCACCCAGCGGGAAAAGGTAGGCCCCGTTCGTGGGGGTTGGGGTAAAGGTGGTGGTCATGTTGGTGGGTTCTCCTCAGGGTGTTTAATGGTGGTGCCGTACGTGCCGAGCAGCCGACCGAACGTCGGGTGGTGTCCAGTCCAAACGTGGTGGGCTCGGCACAGAGCGATGATGTTCTCGGGGTCGGTGGAGAGATCTCGGCGGGACCCCTGGGTGGCCTTGTGCTGGGGGTCAACTCCGATCGTGCACTTGACAGCGAGCGCTGAGCTGAGCGCCTCGAGCACGTCGTCGCTTGGTGGCCCGTGTCTGCGCAGCTCTCTGGCGATTACGGGAAGCTGGCAGGTGTAGCGATCCCGGGCGAGCGCTATATCTTGTGCTGCGACGACAGCCTTGCGGTGCTCGGACTGCTTGGGCGACACCGCTCGCAGAGCGGTCCGTCGCTGTAGCTGCCCGGTAGGTGCTGTGCTGCTCAGCGCAGACTGTTTGCGGTCGGCACGGGCTCGGAGCGGGGCTCTCCTGGGTGGCATCGGTGAGCGTCTCATTGCGCAATCCGAATGGGCATGAGAACAGCGACCAGCTGCCCGGACTCAAAGATGAGTCCTTTGGATTCGGACGCTCCCCAGCCAAGAAGAACCTCGTCGGTGTGAGCGTGGCGCAGCAGAGCGAGGAACCGATCGCGTGAGAGCCCGAGCGAGTACGTCGGCGGCGGAGCGCACTCGACCTCGGCTGAGTAAAGCGGGGTGCTAGCAATCTGCTGGATGCCACTCAACGTGATGCGGTGAGGCTGCGAGGGGTGAGGCTGCGGGGTCACTCCGATCTGTTCGGCTGGGCATCCGAGCGCTGCAGCGAGCAGGTCGGCTCGCTTGACCGCTGCAGCGCCACCCTCAGCGTTCTTTGCTGGCCGGCCAACCTCAGCGATGTTGAAGATGGTGGGGAAGGTGGGAAGCAGCGACGAGGCCTTTCGCTTGCACTCTGCGACTGTGGTGATGACCTGATTCTCGTTGTCGAGTGAGCGAGTCTCTACGCCAGTCTGCTGGCGGTTGGACTCGGGGTTAGTGGTCGGGCTGTACTCGAACGACACTGAGCACCCACGCTTGGTGTGGTACCGCAAGTGGTGGCGAGGAACAGCCATCCCATCCACTTTGACCGGAACATGCGTCTGGTGTTCTGTGGTGACCGTAACTGCGGTGTACGAATCGGTGGTCCACCACACTCCATGCTCCTGGTCTGCCACTGCCCACTGCAGCGCCGGCCGGTTCGGATCGTTATCGACCACGCCGCTCAGCAACTGGCATTCAGTCGCTGTAAAGACGTGCGTATGTGATTGGCGCACCCGCGGCGAGTCGGCAGGGATCTCCTCGTTGGGTAGCAGCCGGATCGACCACTTGGCGACGATGGTTTCAATGCACAGCTCGTTCCCGTCGACCCACACTTCGGGCTCGGCTCCCTGCAGCCGGGAGCGCACAGCGCGCAAGTCAGCCTCAGTGACGCTGACTGCTTGTTTGCTGCGAGAGACAGGGTTGCCCCAGCTGCGAGTCACGAACGTGGCCCCGTCTGAGGTGTAGTGCGAGCACGAGATCCCGCTGTCCGAGAGGCGGATCACGGGGTTCGGGTGCACAGCGTTACGGGATGAGCGTGGAATGGTCAGAAGCTGCTTGAGCTGCTTTTGTGGAATGGACAGGGTTGAAGTGGACACTTGATGCTCTCTCTGTTTGGTGGGCTGGGGTCAGGCTGCGGCTGCAGCTTCGAACAGTGCAGGGTCGATCGAGGCGAGAACGCTGTCGAGCGTCGGGTCGCTCGTGTTGACTGGTTCGTTCCAGTCGAGCCACACCGACTGAGGCGGCACACCAAACCAAGTGGCGCACTGGTCAGCAACGCGGTCGGTCATGTTCTCGTCGCGGTACAAACGGCGCTCCAGCCACTCGGGCATCAGCTGCCAGTTGAAGTCGTGGAGAGAGGCGACGTACTCACGCAGCGGCTCGACTGGCCATGTGGGGGCGCCGGTAGCTTCTACCCACGGGTCGAACCCGTGCCGGCTGATGCGACCTGCGGCGGCTGCTGCAGCTGCGCACTGCTTGCACACGTCGGACCCTTCGCGGTGGTGCGCTCGTGCACCGTGGCGGCTGCGCTCCTCATAGTGCTCACAAGTGTTCACGCATGACTGATTCTTGCTCATTTTGGGCCTCCTCAGGCTGCTCAGCGGGTGTGTTACTGGGGTGGAGTAAACCCGCTTGGCCATGTTGTCCAGTTGTCATGGTTGGCGCCGCTCAGGTTGGCGCCGCGCAGGTTGGCGTAGCGCAGGTCGGCGTGCGCAGGTCGGCGCCGCATCAGTGGGTCAGCGCCGCGCAGGTTGGCGTAGCTCAGGTCGGCGCCGCGCAGGTTGGCGCCGCGCAGGTCGGCGTAGCGCAGGTCGGCGCCGCGCAGGTTGGCGCCGCGCAGGTCGGCGCCGCGCAGGTCGGCGCCGCGCAGGTCGGCGCCGCGCAGGTTGGCGCCGCGCAGGTCGGCGCCGCGCAGGTCGGCGCCGTACAGGTTGGCGCGTCGCGCAGGTTGGCGCCGCGCAGGTTGGCGCCGCGCAGGTTGGCGTCGCGGCCATCCGATGGACGTCCCACACGTCGAGGACCGCAGCCTGGGACACCCGTAGCTTGGTGGCGGCGACGTGAGCCACATCAGCCGCCCGGTAGCCCACGATCTGGCAGACATGCACCGGGCCAGTCGCGGACAGACCCCGCCACCCCAAAGCGATGTGGAGCCCGTGGGAGCACTCGGCGGCGGACGCGTCTGCGTCAATGCGGGGGGTCCAGTTGCCTGGCCACGGCCACCGAAACGACGGGTCATGGTTGGACCGGCCGTCGGGTCGAACTGATCGAACTCCCAGAGTGACGTGTTCCCCGTCAGCAATGCTGGTGGGGAGTGTGAGGTCGAGGTGTTGTGCGAGTTGGGTGATCGCCAGGTATCCGGCTAGTGCTGCGGTCATGTTGGGGCCTCCTCAGGCTCGGGGACGTGCGTTGCGCTCGCCCTCTGGTGAGAGTGTAACTCACGCGTTAGCGGAGTGCAAGCGGGGCGCCCCAAAACGAGCAAGTGCCCCAGCTGAGGCAGCTGGGGCACTTGTTGGGGGGACTTTGGGGGAGCTACGCGAGCGCCAAGCATGCCTCTCTGGCCTGTCGCACAGCACGGGCCTTCAACTCCTCGGGCTGCAGGACTGTCCGCTTGAGGTACTTCGTCTGCGAGCGGTAGCCCCTCATGTGGTCGAGGTACTCGACGCTGGCGTGCACGAGCCCGAGGGCGCTGCCCCTGTTCCCGTCGCACGTCGGGCCGTTGTAGATGCGGTCGAGCACTCCGCGGGCCCTGCTGATGTTCTCGCGCACCCTGTCCGAGACCTGCTCGCCGCGCTCAGCGGGGTCGGCAGGAACATGGCCACAAAGTCGAGGTAGGCGTTCTCACTGGCCGGGATGCTTGCGAGCTCACGCATGACTGATTCTTGCTCATTTTGGGCCTCCTCAGGCTGCTCAGCGGGTGTATTACTGGGGTGGTGGAGTAAACCCGCTTGGCCATGTTGTCCAGTTGTCATGGTTGGCGCCGCTCAGGTTGGCGTCGCGCAGGTCGGCGTCGTACAGGTGGCGGAGCGCAGGTCGGCGCGGGACAGGTCGGCGGAGCGCAGGTCGGCGCGGCAGGTTGGCGCGGCGCAGGTCGGCGCCGCGCAGGTCGGCGCAGGGGCGGCAGGGGCGCAGGTGGCGCGACAGGTTGGCGCCGCGCAGGTTGGCGCCGTACAGGTTCGGCGCCGCGCAGGTTGGCGCCGCGCAGGTCGGCGCCGCGCAGGTCGGCGCCGTACAGGTTGGCGCCGTACAGGTCGGCGCTGCACAGGTCGGTGCCGCGCAGGTCGGCGCCGCGCAGGTCGGCGTCGCGCAGGTTGGCGCCGTGCAGGTTGGCGCCGCGCAGGTTGGCGTCGCGTGCAAGCCAGTGAACGTCCACTACGTCGAGAACCGCCACCTGCGACACCCGCAACTTCGTGTAGCCACGGTGGACCACATCAACCTCGCGGTAAGCGACGATCTGGCAAACATGCACCGGGTTTGTGGCGGACAGACCCCGCCACCCCAAAGCGATGTGGAGCCCGTGAGAGCACTCGGCGGCGGACGCGTCGGCGTCAATGCGGGGGGTCCAGTTGCCGGGCCACGGCCACCGGAACGACCGGTCATGGTGAGAGCGCCCGTCGGGGCGAACCGATCGGACACCGAGGGTGACGTGTTCCCCGTCAGCAATGCTGGTGGGGAGTGTGAGGTCGAGGTGTTGTGCGAGTTGGGTGATCGCCAGGTATCCGGCTAGTGCTGCGGTCATGTTGGGGCCTCCTCAGGCTCGGCGCTGTGTTGCGCTGCACAGAGTGTAACTCACGCGTTAGCGCTGCGCAAGTGGGTGAGCATTCTCATGCTAGGCACCGCGGCGGCGGTCCGGGCCCACCCACTCGATCACTGCTGTGCGCGCCCCCTCACGCCCCAACATGAGCCGAGACCAGATCATCTCGTCCAAGACGCTGCGCAGCTGCTCGGGGCTGAGGTTGCTCGTCGTTACGATCGGCCGGCCGGCTGACCACCGGGCATCCACGAGAGACCCAAGCGTGTCGTGTTCCCAGCTGGTGAGCTGCTTCGCAGCTATGTCGTCGATCACGAGCACCCCAGCGCTCACCAGGGACGGCCGGTGCAGAGCACCGTCGGGGCGCAACCCATCAAACAAGTCGGCTGCTGTGAGCCAGCGAACGTGCGTCCCGTCCCGTCCGGCGATCCTGCGCATCTGAGCAGCAGCAGCGTAGGTCTTGCCGGCACCTACTCCGCCGATGTGCACGAGCGAACGCCCCGCTGGTGCGTCGGCCCACGCTCGCGCTTCCTGTGCTGCAGCAGCGTCCGGGTGTCCCTCGCTTGGCAGGTCGCTCAGCTTGGCGGTCTTGAACACAGCTGGGAGCTGCCGCTCGACAAGGTCGAGCATGCGGCGGCGGAGCAGTGTGCCAGCGTCGAGGGGCTCAGCCTCGGGCTCAGCGTTCGAGCTGCGACGCTGCTTCAACCGCTCCTCGAACTCCGCGATGCGCGCCCTAAGCGGGGCAGAGGTGCCAGCTGCTCGCTCTGCGATGGGGTCGGAGTCAGTTCTCATAGCTCGATCAGCCCTCCTGGCCCGCTGCGTTGCGGCAGTTGCCGCGGCCCCCCATTGTTGCGCACCGCAGTGACACTTTCGGGCTCATCAGCCCAACACCCTTTGTTAAGCCACGTCGCTGGGTACTTAACGAACTGCGCTGCAGTGCTGAGCTGGTCGACCTCTTTGGCGTACCGCTGAGCGCCGGCAAGAATCTCCTCGAGCTGGGCCCCGTCATTGAGCGCCTTGGTGAGCGCCTTGGCTGCAGCCTTGGGTTCCTTGCGTCTGGGGTACACCGCCCAGAACTGCTTCGAACGGGTCGTTGCTGCTGGGATCGTGCGCCGAGGCGTCAGCCGAGGGTATGTGTTTCTCTTTCCCCTGGGTCTCTTTCTTACTGGGTCTCTTTTTGCATGCAGGTTCCGGCAGGAACACTCCTGCCAGATTCGGCAGCAACAGTGCTGCAGCTTTCTGCATGATCGTTGCTGCAGGATTCTGCAGGAACGGGGAGCGACTGCTGCAGCGACCCCCACGGTGGGACTTCGCCGCGCTGCTGGCAGATGTGCGTCTTGCTGCTCGTGTTCATCCGCCGGCGCCGGTACACCCAGCCGCGGTCAACCAGCTCCCCGAGGTGTGTGGAGATGGTGCGCTCAGCTGGGATGAGCGCCTCGACCTCGTCGCGGGTGCCGTGCCCGTACTGGACACCTCGAGTAATGAGCCGCTCCCTGATACCGGGGATTCCTGGCCATGCTTGCGACGTGTCGCCGGCGAAGCTGAGTAACACGGCGTACATTTCTTTGGCTGCTGCGCTCAGCGCTGGGTCGAACACGAGCGAGTCGGGAACGATTCGGAATGTGGATCGGGTGGTGAGCGTATGTCTGCTGCTCATCTCGTTGGCCTCCTCAGGCTTCTGGGTTGCGTTGCTGCCCGAGCGTAACCCTCGGGCGTTGGGTTGGCGCTGCTGTCCGCTCTGAGCTGCCCTACAGCGCCGCTCTCGTGTTCCCCGCTGCAACTGTGCAGCACAGCAGAAAACACGAGCGGGGGACGTGCTCAGCGGGACAGTGCTGGGGGATCTGCCTCCGTGCTCAAGGTGTTGGACAACCTGCCACACGTCTGCTGCGTTGCGGCCGGTCGGCTCGATCGAGTCGCACAACTCGGGAGCCCCGCCCACCTCGAGCGCCGAGAAAATAGCTCGGGCCCACGAGAGGCCTTCCCCGTAGCGCAGCTGCAGCGCTGTCCGCGCTACGTCGTAGATGCGCACCGGGTCGGACTCCTCGTCGAGCGGCTGCAGCGTGGACTCCTGCAGCAGCCTGGCCGGCTCGGGGTCGGAGACGTTGGTGCCCATCGTGTAGTCGAGCCACTCGATCAGCTCGCTCAAGTCATGCCCAACCAGAGCGGGGCGCATCTTCAGCCTCGGGGGGCGCCGCATCTTCTCGATGAGTTCCCCGAGCAGCTTGTTGGCCCGGTATTGCATCTCACCGGGGGCCGGCGCGGTGTACCGGTCTTTGGTGCTGCCGTCTCGGGGGAGCTGCTCGGGGGCTGCTGGCGTGAGCAGGTCGAGCTGTGTAAGTGCTTCGCTGAGCGTGGTCGTGCGTGCCTCGATCGACATGTCCTCCCGCAAGTACCAACGGACGCTAGAAGACCAGGCATCGCTTCGTGCCCAGTAGCTCCCACACGGTGAAGCCCAGTTGGTTCCGTTGCTGCCCCTGTCGGGCTCGGTCCATCCTCGCTCTGCGAGCGCTGCAGTGAGTTGGTCATCCATCTCAGCGACCCCCGTTTCCCTGGTTGGCATGCTGCGAGAGAGCGTCAGCCTCAGCTTCTCGGCGTGCTCGCTCAGCATGGGCGTCCGCCTGTTCCTTGGACTCCCGAGCGAGTCGCTGCGCTCGTGTTTCGCTGCCCTCCAGATGAGCGTTAGCCTCGTCGATCATCTGCGCTTGCTGCGGTGGTGCTTCCTCCTCAGCTGCGAGATGGTCGCGCTGCGCCTGAATCTTCTCCAACCTCGTCGCCAGCTTCTGAGCCTCAGCGAGCTGGTCAGCGTTCCAGTCTTGGAACCCTGCTCGTGTGATTGGCGGCCATTGGTGCGTGTCAAACGCCGCGGTCGCCTTCTTGCGCAGGTCCTCGTCTGTGAGCGCCTTGAACCGCTTCCCGACTGCTTGCACGTCTTGGGCTGCAGCTGGGGGAGGGGACGCTGCTCGTGCGTCGTCGTCCTTCCCGATTGCGATGTTCAGCGCCGCTCCGAGGGCGTAGCGCTTGGCGTAAGTGAAGATCCCGCCGGCTTTCTGGCCGTCAACACCTCGGGGCATGATGAGCCCAAACTCAACCCACCCTCCCGACTTGTGGCGAAACCTCGTGCGCACGTCAATGTCGCCGGGGTAGGGGCACGGCTGCGACGACTGCACCACCATCACGTCAGCCGCCTCGAAGTGCGGCCGGAGCGCTGTTTGGAGCGCCTCGAACGACAGGTAGCGGTAGGTGTATTGGCCGGTATCCGCTTCGCTGTCCGCTTCGATGCGTTGCACTGCGTCTTGGATCTTTGCGACCGCTTCCCAGGCTGCGCCCGGGTCAGCGCCTCCCTCTTGCGTTCCGTGGTTCCACGCTGGGACTGCGTCGAGTAGTTGGGTTTCCATCTTGGGCCTCCTCAGGCTTCGTGTTGGTTGGTGCTCAGCTCTCGGCTGGCTTGGTGGGTGTGATCTCAACAGTCATGTTCTCGGGTTCGATGTAGAGACCCGGGACAACCTCGCCAGTAGAGGGGTAGATGATCGCCCCGTCCTTGACCTCCACGAGCCGCTTCACCTTTGTCCATGACCGGCACCTGCTTGGCAGGAACAACCTTGAGTGCCTCAGTGGCAGGGGCCCCTAGCTTCTTGAGCCACGCGACCAGCTTCGCCTCGCCTTCCTTGCCGGCCACCTTCTTGGCGTAGGCAGCAGTCCGAGTTGACGACACGACCACGGCGGGCAGCTTCTTCGACTTGATCTCGTCGCCCGAGTCCTCGCGGATCCGCTCGATGTACGTCTTGAGGGTTCGTTCGTAGAACCACTTGCGACGCTCGGGCTCGGCAGTCACTCGCTCGTGCCAACCCAGAGCGATCGCACGCTGAGCGGCGGCCGCTTCGTCGATCTGGTCGAACATCTTGGCCAGCTCAGTGTCGTGCTGGCGCAGTTGCTCGTCAGCGCGAGCCCACCGGCGTCCGGCCTTGTCGGCCTCGACTTCGTCCTCGGGGCGCCAGACCCCCTCGATCTGTTCGTCTGTGATATCTGCGCGCTCTCCGAGCTGCAGCAGGTTGGCAATATCGGCGTCGTCCACGGGGTCGTCGCCAACGACCGGCAGGGTGCGCGGCAAGTCGAGTACGGGCTTGTCTTCGGGCATTCTGTGCCTCCTCAGGCTTCGGGTGCGCTGTGTTGCGCTGCACAGAGTGTAACTCACGCGTTAGCGGGGGTGCAACCCCGGGCACGGAACGGCCCCCGCAGCTTGAAGCTGCGAGGGCCGAACCGGAGCGCTGAGGAACTCACAACGTACCACGCCACGTTGACAACAGATAGCCCCAGGCTGTCAGGAGTCGATCTCAATCCCAGCCGCAGCGATCAAGTCGCGCAGGTTGCCAACCTCGCGGCGTAGTGCGCTCAGCACCACAGAACACTCATCGGCCTCGTCGTAGGCTTGGCGCAGCAGCTGCCGAGACACAGTCAGCTGTTCGCTCATCGCTGTGTTCTGGGCCTGGAGCTGAGCAAGCAACGACTCGAACCCAGCAACGACCGCAGCGTTCTTCTCTACGTCAGCGCGGTCTTCTTCGACTTCTTGCCGGTCAGCTTCGATCTGGGTTTGCTTGAGCGTCACAGCCTTAGTGGCGAGCTGCCCGAGATAGGAGTAGTAGCCCACCATGATCGTCGCGATCGCTGTCGGAACAGCAGCGAGCAGCGCCACAATGTGTGGGCTCAGCGCTGCGACCACCACCACAGCTGGGGAGTTCATGGGAGCGGCAGCCGGCCTCGCCGGATCGACGTGATAACTGTCGTCGGCACGTAGGGGATCACAGCGAACATCGCGTCGAGCACAGCAGCAACAATGAACATCACGAACATCGGCACCCACTCCCACGTGAACGCAATCATCAGGCCGAGCACAAAGTTGAGAGCGAACGACAGGACGAGCACAGCGCGACCGTAGAACCGGCCAGGGCGCCAAGCAGCCCCGACGAGCAGCAACCCAATCCCAGCGAGGAGCGCAGCCCACACGTGAATGGGCGCAACCCACGCCACAACTGTGTACCCAGGACTAGACGGGTCTGCAGCGTCAACGTAGGTGAGCACGAGACCCAACGATCGAACAGCAGCAACAGCGAAGTAACCGCGCAACAGCCAGTCAACAGTGCGAGCGTTGCTGTGATCGCCCACCCCTCAGCCTGCTACTTCTTTTTGATGGCAGCGCTGATCTCTTTGAGCGCTGCCAGCTGCTGGGCCGACTGCGACTTGAGCAACGCCACGTCCTTCGGGTCCGTTCGCATCAGAGCGGTCCACTCGGCCAGCTTGTTGAACTGCTGGCCAAACAGGTCCTTCGAGCACAGCGCAAGATGAACTCCAAGATTCCGTTCGTTTGGGTCTCCAGCTTCCGGTCAAGCATTGCTTCAAACTTGCGTTCGTCTTCGGGGGTCACGAAATACTCCTCGGTGGGGTGGGGCGGGTTGGGGGGTAGTGGGTTGGGTCCTGGTGGCAACGGCCATCCTGCTTGCGACCACTTGCGGATCGGTTTGCCAGGGCACGACGTGGATTTCCAGTCGCTGTGCCGCCATCTGAGAGAGGAGCGCAGCAGTGCAGCAGAAAGGTGGAACGCCCGCTTGGCTTCCGTGGTTACCGCGTCGTCGCCGCCGGCGAGGTAGCAAACAGCGTATGACCGCTGGTTGCCAGCGTTGGTCCCGTTGGCTGCAGTGCGCCGGTTGGCCCACCGGCCTTGGTAGATGATCCCGTGGGGGCATACGACCGCCGAATACGCGAGACCGCTCCACCCTTTCGACAGGTGGTAGTCGTGCCACGCCCTGACAATGGTGGGACACCGATTATGGTCGGAACGGTTCACTCCGCCCTTGCCCCACGGCGAGTCCCCGCCGTAGTGAGCGGTAATGCCCTCGTCTGTGATGTTGCTCGACAAGGCTTTGAACTTGAGACCGAGAGAGACAACAGAGCTAGTCACGGCTCGCTCCTCTTGACTGCATCTTCCCACGCCAGCACCTCGAACAGCTCAACCAGGTCACCCGGTGGGCGCAGCTCATCGTCGTCAGCGTCGGTGTCCTCAGGGTGGGGATCGCTCGAGGCGGGAGGGCTCACAAAGTCTGGGTGATCAACGACAGGGTCAACATTGGTTCCCATTAGCGTTGCCATGACGCCAGGGTGAGAGTCCAACAGCGTTACCGACAGGGGGCTCGACGAAAGCAAAGGACGCAGACCGGGCAGGTTCGCAGCAACAGTTTCAACGTCAGGGTCTCCAGGAGCTGGGGGCCACGGCTTCACTTTCCGACGGGCGAGCACAATGCCAACCAGCGCGCCGATCGCGTTGGCGACGAGATACACCGCCTTCGTTTGATCCACAGTGAGCGTCGCCCCGAACGCAGTGACGAGAACAGTCAGGGCGTTGACGAGAGCGAGCACCCCCGAGATGATCGCTGCGACGGGCTCACCTCGCACAAGGCCGGACAGGGACTCTCTTGGTTGGCTCATCCACGCAATCTACCACCAGGCGGGCGCCCAGTAGTGCCCCACTGTCTTCGCAGGCCGCTACACCAGCCGCGTAACCGGCTCGGGCACTGGCACAGTCGCCGGCGGCGGGGGAGGGGCCAGCACGGGCGCTTCTGTGGGCTCGGGGCGTCCTGGCTCTGCTGGCGGCTCCACGTCAAGCAACACGAGCGCCACGAGCAGCAGCACCACACACCCCGCAGCAACGACCGCTAAGCGGGTACGAACCGACACCGCTCGCCACGCTGCGATCACAGTCCCACCCCTGCCAGGACCATGAGCACCGTGACGGTAACTAGCAGCGCAATGAAGCACACCACGCCGATTACTGTGGCGATGCGCATTACGAGCGTCTCTAGCGGGTCGCTCGCTGCAGCGCTCTGAGGCGCCTTGTCTAGCTCGGAACGGTAGTGCTCCCAGACCACTCCGAATGAGTCGTCGCTAAGACTGTGTGCCAAGGCGCTTGGCACGTCGGGCAGCCACCTGCCGGTCCCCAGCTCGATCCGGCCGGGCTCGTCTGGAGCGAACGGGGGACCAGCCATTATCCGCTCGTCTCAGCGTCGTCAGGGGTGGCCACAATCGCAGCAGCGAGCGTTAGCGGTCGCAGCAGCTCGAAGTTCATCCCCGAAGCGAGATGCACCGCATCGAGTACGTCGGCCAGTTCATCAGCGCCCACGTCCGTCTCGTCAATCCCGGGAGGCAACACTTGCATGACCAGTCCCAGCGCATATTTCGATTGACCGAAACTGGCCGGTGAGCGGACTTCCAACACCAGAGCGACCGTCAACGGTGTCGCCCCTTCGGGAAGCCGAGCAGCGAACTGTTCCGCCCAGCGGGCCACCTGAGCAAACTGGCCATCAGGGAGCACCAGCTTTCCTTGCCGCCAATCAGTGACAGCGTTCTGCAGTTCGTCGCCCCCCCATGACTGACTGTTGACGTACTCACGGGCTTCGTCGATGGTTTCCATTCGGTGCCTCCTCAGGCTTCGGGTCGCCCCATCTGGGGGGGGGACGCCATTCACAGTAACGACCGCGCAACAGCAGCGCAACTGGTGCGGCGCCGCCCGCTGTGAGGCTCGTCGCTTAGTGTGCTCGCATGAGACGGCCAGCCCTACTCTTCACAGCCATCACAGTCCTCCCTCATCGCTCCTGGGTGCCTACCAGCGCCCACCGGCCCCGCAACGCTCATCATTGGGGACAGCAACACGATCGGGACAGCATGGGGCCGGCCAGCATCGTGGGCAGAGCAGCTCTCCTGCTCCCCGACGTGTGGGCATGGGGCGGCACCGGGATCACCTGATCCGGGTACACCGGCGGCGGACCAATCACCTGACCGCCGACCTCGACACCATCATGAACGGACGTACCGGTGACCACGTAGCCGTCATGCTGGGCACCAACGACGCCCTTGGACGCACCAGCCTTCCGACCGTCGCCCAACTCAACACGCTCACCGACCGGATCATCGCCACCGGTGCAGCATCGGTCCGGTGGATCACCATCCCACCTCTCCGCTGACGTGTCGGCTACGACCAGGGCACGACGCGACACCCTGAACACCCGCATCACCCAGACCGCCAATCACCTGGACAGCAGCGGCGCATTCGGTGGCGCGGCGACCCTCCCGAACATGGCAGCCGACTCCTCCACCTCAACCAGAACGGTCACGCCACCCTCGGCTACCACATGGCCGTCAACACCAACCTGTGCGGCTGAGACACCGCGACAGCCCGACACCCGGTCTAGCCTGACCACCATGGCCAACAACTGTCACCTGGAGAACGCACCGTGCTACCTGGCGGCGGTCGTCCTCGACGAGGACGGGTTCATCGTTGACGGCGCACCGGTCACGCGACCGAGGGGATCATCACGTTTCGCCCTGAGGTCGAGAGCGAGAACGGCACCGACCTGACCCGGACAGGTTGGACAGCGAACACCCTCGCTGGCCACCCGCCGAGAAGTGGTGGAACCTGACCGGCGAAATCGCCACCAAAGACTGGGCGCTGTTCGAAGCGCTGACCGCTCAGCCAGCAGTCCGCAACGTGGCCGATGATGTCGTCGGGTTCCACCGGCCACTCCAACACGGCGGGGTCGGCAACACCAAACCTCGCGCCGCCATCGTGATCGTCACCGGGTCAACCCCTGACGAGTCCTACGGGTGCGCCACCCCAGCCAGCGGCCAGACACCGTGTGTCGGCCAGTTCTGGCCGCTCACGACCGACTGGAATGTTGACCTCCCAGAGAAATCGGCGACAGCGCCGACCATCCCTTTCACAGCGAAGGCCTTCGGGAGCGCTCCACCCGACCGGCGGGGTACTCAACCTGTGGCCAGCAACCGCCAACCCGCCAGGGATACCCCGCGGATGGCCGTCAGCGAGGCGTTCGTTGACTGCTCGGCTCTGCCGACACTCGACGGCAACACGATCGTCACCCCACCACTACCCGAACCGTCCGGGCCGGTCACCAGAATCTTGGGTGACTCCAACACCCAATCAGGTAGCTCGTGGGCGTACCAACTGGCGTGCACCCCCGACGTGTGGGCATGGGGCGGCCTCGGGGTCTGGGCGAAGGCGATCTACCTCGCCAACCAATCCCTCGACCTGAACATGGCCGAAATCGTCGGGCCAACACCCGGCCGACGGATCGTCGTCATGCTCGGCACCAACGACGTGACCCCGACCGCCGGGTTCCAAGGGATGACAACCGCCCCGCAGATCACATACGCCCTCAACCGGATGGCACACCGGATGGTCCGCGACCATGCCGCACAATCGGTGAGGTGGATGACGATCCCACCCGTTCGCGCAACCTCGTCGCCCGAACGGATCGCCCGAACCGAACTGTGGAACCAAGCGATCTTGGCGACCCCCTACGCGGTGGACGCCCGAGGTGCTTTCCCTGCCGCGCTCCCCGACGGCGACTCCTCCGACGACGTGCACCTCAACGCCAGCGGGCACACCAAACTGGCCAACTACGTGTCACCCCTGATCTGCACCTACCCGTAGGTCACGCCTTGCGGGCACGACGCAACGACGCGCGAGCCGAGAACCCAACCTGGGTTCCCAACCTGATCGTCGCGCTCCCTTCCGTCTTCCGGGCGTAAGGTGTCAGATCGGTCACGTCACCCCAGGCGTCCGACCACACGATGTAGAGGCCGTGGTGCTCAGGGTCGAATGGTGGGGTCCGCTCTGACACCCGGAACCCGCGCAACGGGTCAGCGCCTTGCACCCCGGAGTCGAGGTTGTCCGACCCGTCCGATGCGACACCCACATCAGGGTCGAACACGGCGACCGGGGCACCCAGCGGAAGAATCTCGGCGTCAGAGTTGTTGGTCATTTCGACGGTCCACGACAGGGTGGCCAGGTTGTTGCGGGTCAGCATCGATCGGGCGGTCGAGGTCAGCTGGGCGGCGCTGGTGTCTTCAACGCGGGTGGGTGACACGGTGTCACGGCCGAGCGGGCCAAGACCGTTCGGGTGTTGAGGGCCAACGAAGTCCTTCGACGCGGTCCCGTACGGTGATGCCGTCCAGCTGTTCCCCTCCGACGACGTTGCCCACACCTTGGACACTTTGCCTTCGCCGTCCACGGTCTGGGCGATGTCGGCTTTCAGGATTCGTGGTGCGTTGGTGCCGAACTTGCTTCCGGGGCGTGGCACCAGCGCCTGGTCGAGGACTGGCGACACCACAATGTCGGTGGACGCTTCGGAGCCCCACAACGTAGCGGCGGGCGCGATGTTGAGCGACGGCCACGGTATCCCTTCGCGTTCGGTGAGGAGGACTTCCCAAGCTGCGTCGAACGCGTACGCGGTCCACTGGGTGAGCTCCAACGGGTCGTGCCAGTTGTCGTCCAGGTTGACGACACCGAATGTTGGCCCGTCAGGCCCGGACGCCACCTTGGGGCCTCTCCTCACGATGGAAAGGAACGTGTCACCGGCGACCAGACCAACGCAGTCCTCGATCGTCAGGTTGGTTTGCCCGTAGTACAGGCCGGGAAACACCGGGTTTTGGGTCAGTCCGTCATCCGCGGCGAGATACCACGACAGCGGGCGGGTCGTCAGCGTTGTCACCCAGCGCTCGCGGGTGCCGTTGGTCAGCAGGCCGATCCCCGACGACGCCCTCGCGATCGTGTCCCGTCCTGCCGCCTCCGCCTCACCGAGGGGGAACCTCCCCTTGGTTGTCATCACCCACGACGCCAACGACCGGTCGATGTTCGCCAGCCGTGCCGCCAACCCGGTAGGTACACCTTCCAGCTGGATCGTCCCCATCTCAGCGGACGGGTTCATGATCGCCTGGGGATCACGATGCCGGTCCGACGACGACCCGCTGCCGGGTGTAGTTCCGGGTCCGGTAGGAAGCCCCGTCGACTTCGACCCTGAACCGTTGCCCCATGTCGTTGACCTGTGCGGTCCCAGCACCGACGCTTGTCCCCAACGACACCTCGCGCTGACCAACCAGGGTGATCCCGGTCGAGTTGACCGCCCGCACTCCGATGATGTGCCCGTTCCCGTCGTTCACGTCAGAGTTGTGGGTCGCAGCGATACTCATCGTTCCACGGAGGGACGCCCAGAAGCTGAACCCGTCCTCACCGCGACGCAACTCGGCTTCCCAGCGGGTCACCGTCGTCTGGATACCACCAGCGAACGGGGCGTCACGGTCGGCCATCCACGTTACCCGCAACGTCTCCGAGTCAGCGTGGATCACCGTCAGAGTCGAAGGGTTCGCCATCCCGGTCAGGAACTGTGAGATCGTCAGGGCAGGGGACGCCTTGAGTTCACCGGTCGCCTGATCGAACTGCAACAGCCGATGTTCGGTCATCGGAGTTGCAGGCGAGTTGCCGACCGCCGGACGTGCAGCGAACGGCAACTCGATCCCCGCTTTCCCGTTCCGCAACCGGACCGGATACCCGGCGGGGGGCTGACCGTGCATCGGCCACCACACACCGGCAGCGAACACCTCGACACGAGGTGACCCGGCCAGGAATTGGCGGGCACGCGCGTACGTCGTCAACGACAACGAGGTCAACTGTGGGAACGCGACACGGGTCAGCCTCCCCTCCAACGGGTTGTCGGAGTACGCGTCCAGCGTGAACCCTGACGGCAACGCCCCCTCGGGGGCACCCGCAACACCGGCCCGCGGGAACGTCGAGGAGAACTGGACCGGTGACGACACCGCATACGAGTTGCCGAACAGGCTGGTCGTCACCTTGGCTGTCTCCTGGGTCAACCGTCGCAACCCGACCGACACCGACCGTTCTTGGGGTACTTGCTGACCGGAGTCGATGTCGCCCCTCGACGCCATGGCGGGCCACGCCGCGTCGGTCGCCTCCCCGGCGGACACCACTTGGTAGATGCCGTCGATCGACGGGCGCACGTCCGACCACACCGGGACGATCATCCCTTCGGTCAACGTCGCCCAACCCAACGCTCGAACGTCCACCGCTGCCTGCCCGTGTTCAACACACGGGACGATCACACCGGACAGCTGAAACGTGGACCCCTCGGTTGGGGTAGTCGCGGTGAACGTGGTCGGCTCCGCAACGTCAGCGGTCAACCATCCGACGTGCACCGCTGGCTTGTCGTGTTCGCATCCCATCAGACCTCCAACCTACCCGGCGTTCGCCATCGCTTCGGCGGCAACACGACGGCCTTCCGCTGTCCGGAACACTTCGCGGAGCATCGCCATCAACTCGCGGCGGTCCAGCTTGGAGAGGGTCGCCTTGTCCCCTGACACGACCAGTTCGATGATGTGTTTGACCGTGCGCATCTCGTCGCCTTCACCACCGGAGCTCGCTGGAGCCTCGGAGAGGCCCTGTTCTCACTCGTCGCAGCTCTTCGAGCGCTCCCCTTGTGATGGTAGGCGACGCCGCTCTGTGGCTGACAGGGGTGCTAGCGCTGACATTCGGAGCGTAGCGTCACGTTGCTGCGCTGGAGATGCTGCTGAGGGGCTCACGCCGAGCCCGGCGCTCCTGCCCCGACGCTCCTCACCGCTATCCCGAGCGCCCGTGTCTGGTCGCGGGTGAACACCGTCTCCTGACCAAGAACCGTTACTGTGCGCTCCTGGTCCCGCCGGCCTGGAACGACACCTCCAGTGTGAAACGACTCGTAGGTCGGCAGCTTCGGCATCGAATACGTCTCGCCTCGCCCGGGCACCCCAATAATGTCGGGCACCGTGAACGACAGTTCACCGACCGTGTTGTTCCAGATCTTCGCGATCCAGTTGAAAGCACCACCGGCGAGGTCTTTCAGACCAGTGAACGCCGACCCAATGCCTCTCAACAGGCCACCCATCAGGTCTTTGCCCTTGTTGAACAGGAACTCCCCGACGTTGCCGATCGTTTCGACGATCTTCCCTGGCAGATCTCTGAACCAGTTGAACACTCCGGCGGCTATGCCCGGAAGGTTGTCTCTCAGCCAGATCCACGCGTGCGCCATCCACAACACGAGCTGTTCCTTGAAGCCGCCCACCTTCTCGATCAGCCAGCCGGGGAGACCCTTGAACCAATCGAGCACCGCTCCCACAAGTCGGGGAAGGTTCGTGACAAGCCAAGAAAGAGCGGTGCCGGCCCAACTCACCAACTGATCCTTCAGCGCTATCGCTGCGCCCACCAGCCTGCCGGGCAGCCCCTTGAACCACTCGATCACGCTCATGGCTATGGTCGCCATTCTGGGGACCAGCCACTCGAACGCTGCAGTCAGCGCCTCCAACAACTTGATGGGCAGCGACGCCAAGCCCTTCACCAGGTTGACGACAAGCCAGAACCCTTTCTCTAGGGCCCACGGGATCGCTGTGCTCACAAACCAGCTAGCCAGCGACACCAGCGCTTCACCCAAGAACCCGATCGCCTTCGGAGCGAACTCGACAGCCCACCCAACAATCGCCCCCAACAGTTCCACAGCTTTCGTTGCCATCCACGGGATCGCTGTTCCCACGAACCACACGCCGAGCGCTATCAGCGCTTCTCCGAGCCACACGATCGCTTTCGGTGCGAACTCGACAACCCACCCGAGGATGCCCCCACAAGCCCGCGCCCAACCAGAGCTGAATCAGCGCCTCCGAGCCACACGATCGCTTTCGGTGCGAACTCGACAACCCACCCGAGGATGGCCCCACCCAGAGCAATCGACTGGGTAACAAGCCACGGGATCGCAGTCGTCACAAACCAGACACCGAGCTGAATCAGCGCTTCTCCGAGCCACACGATCGCCTTCGGAGCGAACTCGACAGCCCACCCAACAATCGCCCCACCGAGCTGGAGCGCTTTCTCTGCCATCCACGGGACAGCTGTTCCCACGATCCAAACGCCGATCGCTAGCAGCGCTTCCCCGAGCCACACAATCGCCTTAGGGGCGTACTCAGAGACCCACCCGATAGCCGCTGTGAGGAGTATGCCTCCTTTCTCGACGATAAACGGAACAGCAGTCGACGTGAACCATGTGCCCAGCTTGCTGAGCAGCTCACCCAGGATCGTGCCGAGTTCCCCGTAGAGGTTCTTCAGGGTCGCGAACCCGTTCTTGATTGCCTCCCAAGCGCCAGCAAAGTCCCCGGTGAACACCTTGGCGAGCACCTTGGCTGCAGTGATGATCGGCGTCAGGTAAATCTTCCCGATGATCGTGCCAACCTTCTTGATGACCGGCCAAACCTTGGCCCATGCGTCCATGAACGCCCCACCGATAACGGTGGCCACCTTCTTGACCGTGTCCCACAGTCCCAGCAAGAACCGGCCGACAGCGTCCACAGCAGAGCGGAACGGCTCGAAGTTCTTGTAGGCGTACATGACAGCTCCACCCAAAGCGACAACAGCGAGCACGACTGCTGTGACAGGCCACGAAATAGCCATCAGCGACCCGGCCAGGGGAACAGTGGTGAGCAGCCACGCAGCGAACAACCCAGTTAGCACCATCACCACCGGCTTGAACGTGAGCAACGTCGCCACAAGCGAAGCAGCGTGAGTTGCCAGTGAGATCATCGGCGGGAGGATCGGCAGCAACGACACCAGAATGTCAGCGAACGCCAACGCCAGGTCGCCAATCGCTTTCACCATGCGAGGCTCAGCAAACGCTGATATGGCAGGAGCGAGCGCCTCCCCGAGCATCCCAACGATCTCGCCGCCCACCTCGAGCAACGGCGAGAACGCCACGAGCAGCTCCCCCGCTGCGCCAGCGATCGCTGTGATCCCCGGCCCCGCCGCCTCAAACCCAGTGGCCAGCGATTTCGTGAACGTGCCCAGAGGGCCCATCAGTTCTTTCAGCACACCCCCGCCGACTGTGGCAACAGTGCCAAGCAGCGTCGCGAACGGGCCCACAACCTTGCCGAACTCTGGTCCCAGCTCCCCCACCATCGACTGGATCTCTTTACGTCCACTTGTTGACGCCCTCAGCACCTTCGGAGTAGAGGATGTTCGCCGCGCGGATAGCGTCGGTGCCAAACCAGGCCTGCATCTCTGCTGCTCGCATCTCGGGCGTCAGGTCACCAAAAGCGTCTTGCATCGCTTGCGCAGACTCGGCCAAACCGATGAACTCGCCCTTCGAGTCGAAGAACGAGAGACCCAGCTTCTCTGCTTGCTCGCCCTGCTTGCGTGTGGCGGGAACGAGGCGCTGCAGCATCGTCTTGAACGACGTGCCAGCGTCCGAACCTTCGAGGCCCCTCTGCGAGAACATTGACAGAGCGCCAACCGTTTCCTCCATCGAGATGCCAAACGAGTTCGCACCTAGCGCCGACTGGGAAAGACCGAGACCAAGGCCTTCAACGTCGGTGGCTGACTTGTTGGCGCCAGCAGCGAGCACGTCGGCTGCGAACGTGGCGTCCTTGCCTTTCAACCCGAACGCGTTCAACTGGTTGGAGGTGATCTCCGCAGCGACGCCCAAGTCCAACGCCCCAGCGCCGGCCAACCCGAGCGCCCCCGGGACCGCACCCCCGAGCACGTCTCCGAGCGACACGCCCGCCTTGATCAGCTCAATCTGAGCAGTAACCACCTCGGACGCAGAGAACGCTGTTGAGGCGCCCAAGGAGAGGGCCTGCGCCTCGAGGAGTTTCATTTGGGCGTCGGTGGCTCCGGCGGTGCCCTTCAAGCCTGCGAGAGCCTCAGTGAAGTCAGCCGACTTCTTGGTGCTTGCCCCAAACAGCCCCGCTGCCGCGATCGCTGGAGCCCAACAGCTGCACCCCGGCCAGCGCCCCCATCATCAGCCCGCCACTACCACCCGCAGACGCTGCGCCCATGCTCGCTGCGAGCTGCGTCGTGTCAGCTCGCAGATTCATGTCGATGCTGAACTTGTTGGAGAGCGACGCAGCGATGGTCTTGAGTTTCACGGCCAGCGCCGGCGAGTCAGCGTCGAGAGGAACATCAACAGCTTTCCCAGCCCGCGCTGCTGCTTGCGCTTTGGCCTTCGCTAACGGGACCGCCCCAGTGCGCATCTCAGCGCCGAGAGGCACGTCCACCTGCTCCCCTAGCGCAACCGCTTTAGCGCGCAGCTGCCCAGCCGACCCGGGCTGCAGGGTAGGTGCAAAGAACAGCTTCCCCACCGGGTTCACTCGGGCAGCGAACGCCTTTGCCTCAGCACGAATCGGAGCAACCGAACCCGACGCGATCCCAACATCGAACTTGACCGCAGTATTACCAGACAGCCGAGTGGCGAGCGCTTTCGCCTGCTTCTTTAGCTGGGTGGCTGCACCGGACACGAGCGCTACATCAAACTTGATTGGCACCGACCCAGAGAGCCTCTGAGATAACGCCCGAGCCTCAGCTTTCAGCTCAGCTGCAGACCCGGTCTGCAGATCAACGTCGAACGCCAGCGACGGCTTGGCCTTCTTGCCGGCCAGCATGGCAGCAGCCTTGAGTTCCTGCGCTGCGCCTGCCTGCAAGTCAACATCAAACGTCAGCGACGGTTTCGCTTTCTGGCCGGCGAGCATCCCGGCCGACTTGAGTTCCTGAGATGCGCCACGCTGCAGCTCCACATCAAACGTCAGAACAGGTGTAATCCGAGCATTCAGCGCCTTAGCGTCAGCAGTGAGCATCTGCGCCGACCGCTTCGCCATCTCGGGTGAGAACGTCACCTCAGCATTAACGAGAGCGTTCTGGGCTGCGACCATCTTGCCGAGCCGAGTCTTGAAACCCGGTGCCAGCTCAGGCTCGATCTTGATTTCAGCCTTGTGGGTTTGCTCAGCTTTTGTGAGCAGGGTACGCAGCGCCGGAGAGAAACCCTTCCCATCAGGGAGAACGAGTACGTCTACTGCGCCTGCGGTGTCAGTGGCCATGAGGAGGCCAGCCTACTCTCCAGTTGCTGTTCTCCATGGTGACGCCGCCACAGCAGCCTCAACTTCTTTGGCGTCACGCGTCCGTACCCTGGGGGCCCCGTTGGATCCCTTGGCGCCATGCTTGCGCAGCAGTTCGCTCATCGCCTTGTCGAGGCTTTCGCGACGTGGCGTTGAACACGGCTGAGTAGAGCGCTCGATCTTCGGGCTCTGCGTGCTCGGTCACAATCCGCCACGTCACTGCGCACCATTCGCGCAGACTCAGACTGGCAGGATTTTGGCCGCCAGCAATCAGCACACCGAGCACGTCATCGGCCATTGCTGTGGCGATGTGTTGGGCGCCTACCGCGCCCCAGTAGGGCCGCCCAGCCCGCTTGGCGGTGCGACGCTGCTCGCGGTTCTCGAACACTGCTGCCAGTTTGGTTGTGATCTTCTGCAGCGACGGGAGGCTCACGTCCTCCGCTTCGTAGGCTTCAGAACGCTGTCTCAGCGAACTGGTCGCGCTGGTCGGCCTGCACGAGCCCGCACAGCTGGCCGAGCACGAAACCCGCCGGGTTCTGGTTGCCGTCAGGAAGGTTCGTGTCGATGTACGGGGCCGGCGCCTGTCCCAGCTGCGACCGAACAGCCGGAACGAGCCGGGGGACCGCTTGGGCTCCTTGTCGACCACGTCGGCGTCGAGGTCGAACAGCGGGTCAACCACGTCGAGGTCGTCAACGGTCAGCCGCTTGGCGTCGTTGGGGTGAAGTCCTCGTCCTCAGTGTGCCGATCGTCTGCCATGCGGTGTTGCTCCTTGGTGCTCAGCGCTCCCGGTAGGAGACGCCTCGGTGGTTGCGCGCCACGGTAGCAGCCGCCTTTGACAAGTACTTGCGCGGAGGTGACCCCTTGACTTTCTTCGCGAACACCCACCCCCACCGCGAGGGTTTCGCCACGCAAGCATCCTGGCGTTCTTCGGTCGGATCGGGGCCCGTCTCGGCCCGTAAATACCAGTCCCGTCGTGCTGCCATTTCGGCACGTTCGGGGTTAGGTGCTCCGACACGGCGCGTACCTGATTGCGCACAGCGTCCACTTTGACGTGGATGCCTGGTGCGAGCCGCCGGTCAGGGCATCACAGCCGAAGCGCAGCACGTTCATTCGAGCGATCATCTGGATGGCTTTGGCGTTGGCGATCAGCCCGGGCAACGCCTGCTCGCTCTGCGATCTTGTCAGCTTGCGGGTAGACCTTCATTGCCCTCAGCCTCACTGGCGGGCTCAGGGGTGCCACCTCGAGCAGACCGGCAACCTCGGGGGCCGCCTCAGCTCGCGAGGGGTCCTCCTCCGCCTGCACGACCTCTGCGAGGCCCCGCACGAACGACCGGGTGCGTCTCGTCGCCGGCAAACAGCTCCCCGGCTCTCAGACCGGCTGCAGCTTGCCGGAAGCGGTAGGTGCGCGTCTCGGGCTCGGGCTGCTTCTTGGCGGTCGTCTTGCGGCGTGCGGTCATTGCTGCTCCTGGTTTGATTAGCTCGTCAGTCTACGGTGACTTCCATGGTGTAGAGACTCATCCCGCCCGTCGTGGAAACGTGAACCCACCCCTCGGACGCCTGTTTGGTTTGGCACCGGCCAAGCACCGACGACGGCTGCCGGCGCGCTGTGGCGAGCCTCGCAGCATCTGATCCCGAGTCTCGGCTTGGCGGGCGCGTAATCCGATTCGGTGTCAGGGTCGGGGATCTCGTCTGCTTGGGGATGGGGTGCACTGGTGGAGCGACAGCTTAATGGTTGCTGAGCGCACGAGCCGCCGACCGTCCGCAGTCTTGTAGCCGTCTTTGACGATGGTGGCTGTGAGCTGGCACGGGCACCCCGGGCGGTGGCCCTTCAGGCGTGGCGTCTGTGGTAACGAACGCACGGGCGCACTCTGCGCCGCACAGGAACACAGCGTCGAGGAGCGCTTGGGCAATCTGCCACGAGCGTGGTGACACGTCAGCTGGCGGGACGGGCTCAGGGGGCAACACCGTGAACTCGACGGTCGTCTCGCCGTCTGGTGTGGTGACCGTGATAGTGGCTGGCCCGTCGGGGCAGCCGGGCGGTACGACAACGGTGATGATGTTGCCGTCGTTGCTGACGATGGCGACCGGATCGCCGCACATGGTGACGGTGGCGTCGGTCAGGTTGGTGCCAACAATCTGGATGGTGGCACCGGGGAGGGCTGCGCCGGGGACACTGCGACGACGGTCGGGTCGGGCGGGCAGCCACCTGAGCAGTCAACATATTCGATCGGGTACGGGTCAGACGACCCTGCGCTGTTCGTGAGGATCAGGTCGTAGGTGCCGGGCGACAGGGATGGCGGGGATATGAACACGAAGCCAATTTCGCCGAAGCCGACCACCCCAACGACCCCGGCGTCCACTCCGCCTACCCCGGCGCTAACCACGTCAGTGATCGGGGAGATGGCGGGGATCAGCACCTGCTGGCTGTCGGCGGCGTCGGCACAGAGGTATAACGGGTACGCTGCGTAAATGACGGGGACGGTGACAACCGGCGGCGCCTCGAACGTGAACGTCTCGGCTGCGCTCACGCCTGCGGGGGTGGTGATCGTGACGGGGGCGGGGCCTGCGGTGTGTGCCGGGCTGGTGACCGTGGCGAGCCCACCGGACGGGTCCACGGTCAGCCCGGTGCCTGCCGTGCCGCCGAAGTCCACGGCGGTAGCGCCGGTCAGGTCGGCGCCGACCACATCGACGAGCGTGCCG